>JAEDCM010000007.1 GCA_016294165.1 Anaeroplasmataceae bacterium | reverse complement strand
CTGCTTGATTATATTCAGCTAATTTATCATATGGATTTGTTGATACTTCTGATTGATATGAGTCTAATGAAATATATGCATTAATTGCTAATACAATCTTATTATAACAATCAGATGTATATACTACTGGGTTTGGAATGTTTTTATAAGCTGTATTATATTCAGCAATTAATTCATCTTTTGATAATGAAGGAATTGTAATACCTGATGTAGCTCCTGAAGCTTGAATACTTACTAGTTTTCCGCTGTATCCTGTTAATGCTGATTTTAATCCTGTAATTACAGAATAGTTTTTATCTTCAGATGGATCACTGAAATCCCAATCAAAATCTCCACCTTGAACACGTCCTGCATATTTTTTAACTGTTTCCATTGCTTGTTCGGCAGTTTCTACATTATATGAATACATGCTTGATGATGTATCAAAGTTAGAATATGTATTTCCACCAGATAATGATTTATATGAACTTGGAACTTGTTCATTTCTGCTTGATGCTTCATATGCATCAAAGTCTGTTGCACTATCTTTATGAGTAATATATCTCAATGATAAAGATGTATTATTAAATATAAAATCATTTCCATATGATTTAATCATACCACCAGCTTCACCTGAGAATGTTCCAGCCCCTTGGGCATCTGTTCCTTGTAGCGAAATCATCATAGGAGTTGTTGTATCTAAGAAATAATTGTTTTCAACGAAAATTGATGAACCTAAAGTAGCACCAATACCATATTTTGCCACTCCATCAAAGAAATTATTGTAAACATGAACTGCTGATGATACACGAACACGTGGATGACGTGAATCTGAATGGTCATACCAGTTATGATGATATGTAATGTAATTTAAAGTTGTATCTCCATTACCATTTAAGTGAGTTTTTCCTGTATCCCAGAAATGGTTAAATGAGTGAGTTACATATACTGATTTCTTAGTATCTAATGCTCCATCACCTTTTGCTTGGTCTGCATCACTACCTGCATCACCATAGAAGAAATCATTGTTATGTACCCATACATGGTTATTATCTTGTTGTAATCCAATATTATCTCCTTCACCTGAGTTACAATTCATTAATCCTAAATTTCTAATTTCTACATTTGAAGAACCTTTTACTCTTATTCCCCATCCGTTTGCAGTAGCATCATTACCAATACCTTCGATTGTTACGCCACATGTTATTCCATCAACTAAGATATCTCCTTTATCTAACACTGCTGGATCAGTGATATCTCCAATTAAACGGAATGCAATTGGATAAGAAATTGTTTTACTACCCTTCATTCCTATAAGAATGTTTTGGAATCCTGTTAATCCTGCTTCAGTAACAGTATTTTTAGTGTCAGGAGTAATATATAATACTTTTGCATTTGATTTTAGTGTACCATCATCATTATATGCACCTGATGATGTTCCATTAACAAACGCAAATCCTGTTCTTTCGTGCGCAATTACATTTACATTTACAATTGCTTGCGCGCTTACTTGTAATGTAGTTCCATTTACTGGTGCTACCTTTATATTATAGTTTCCTGCTTTTAATCCTACGATATCAGCACGATAGTATGAACCATAATTTCTAATTAACTCATCATCAATCTTCTTATATTCACTATCGGCTTCAGTTGATAGCTTGTAGTATACAGCATAAACTGTTGCGCTACTATATTTATTCCATTCAACATAAGCAGACTCTTGAACACCACCATAATTAATTACTTCAAGACCTTTAGAAATAGGTGCTTGTGTAGTAGTTGTTGTAGTTGGTTTCTTTGTTGTTGTTGTCGTAGTTGTTGGCTTCTTTGTTGTTGTAGTCGTAGTTGTAGTTGTCGTTGTTGTAGTTGGTTTCTTTGTTGTAGTTGTTGGAGCCTTTGTAGTCGTTGTTGTTGTTTGTGTAGTAGTCGTAGTTGTTGTAGGAGCTTTTGTTGTAGTTGTAGTCGTTGTTGTTGGTTTCTTTGTTGTAGTTGTTGTTGGCTCCTCAGTAGTTGTAGTTACCTTTTGTGTAGTAGTCGTTGTTGTTGGAGTCTTTGTTGTAGTTGTTGTAGTAACCTTTGTTGTAGTCGTAGTTGTTGGTGCCTTAGTTGTAGTTGTCGTAGTTGTTGTAGGCTTCTTTGTTGTTGTAGTTGTTTCTATAACTGTAGTTGTAGTTCCCACTGTAACTTTACCAGTTGTTGTGTCAACCTTAATTGTTGTAGTAGGAGCTTTCGTAGTTGTCGTTGTTGTTGTAGTCGTTGTTGGAGTCTTTGTTGTTGTAGTCGTTGTTGTCTCCTTCTTTGTTGTAGTTGTTTCAGCTGTTGTTGATTGAGTAGTTGAAACTGTAGTTGCTTTTGTTGTTGATGATGTTGTATTAATTGGTGGCTTCTTTACTGTAGTCTTAGAAGTTCCACATGCCGTTAATGCAACTGTCATTAGCACTAAGAATAAAGCATAAATCTTTTTCATACGCATTTCTCTCTCCTTTTTATAGTCAAAATCTGACTTAGATGTTTTAATTATAAATTTTCAATAAAAAAAATCAATGTATGCGTTTGCAAAGAAAATGTAAAGGCTATCATAAAACGGCTAAACAAAGCCATTTTTAATGTTTGTAAAGTAAAAGTAAAGAACTTGTAATATCTTTGATAAATAAAAAAATCCGCATTTTATTACGGATTTTAAACAATTTTTAAAACATAATTACTATTTCAGTTCCTTTTCCTTCTTCACTCTCTACCGAAATATCATATCCATATATATTACAGATTTGCTTAACAATTGGAAGCCCTAAACCACTGGAACCAAGCTTACGACTATGAGCCTTATCAACACGATAAAACCTTTCAAAAATCTTCTTTTTACTCTCATCATCCATTCCAATTCCAGTATCCTTGACTACCAGTGTTGCACGCTGACCAGCAAAAAGGCTTACTGAGATGGTTCCATTATCCTTATTATATTTAATGGCATTATCAATAACGTTTCGAATAATCATATTTAGATGATTAACATTAACATCAAGATATGCATCATCCTGCATAAAAACCTCTAAAGAAATATTTTTAGCATACATCTGGGGCTTTAAAGAATCAATTATTTGCTCCACCATTGTCTTTATATTTACATGTTCAATCTTTTCAGGCTTTTGCATACTCTCTAATGCTGATAAATCAAGCATATTATTAACAAGTTCTAGCATCTTTCTTCCTTCTATTAGCGTCTTATTAGCCGCATCATAGATTTCATCACCCTCAAAAATACCTGAACAAATCATATCTTGAAAGCCAATTATCGAAGTTAATGGGCTTCTAAGCTCATGACTAGCATTCGCAAAGAATTCCTTTTGCTTGCGTTCTGCGATTTTTTCTTCAGTAATATCGGTAAAAACAATTAAAATTCCACGATCATCGCCATTTTGAACTAACCACTTTGCCTGAATTTTATTCATCCATAAACTATAATCACGATCATTTTGCGTATATTCTACACGATAAGATTTATGAATAAATACCTTTCGCAAAATCTCCTTTAAGTTATCTAGTTTTACAACATCAAAAAGATTTCCGTCCTTATCTTCATTAATCCCAATAATATTAGACGCGACCTCATTACAAATTACAATCTCATAATTTGAATTAATTACCAAGATTCCTTGACCAACGTTATCTAGAATAAAAGAAACTTTATCCTTCTCAGAAATAATTTCATCCATTGTTTTGACAAATTGATCCTTTACCTCTTCAATTTTTAAACTGATGTCGCTTAAGCTATCATAATTGTAAGTGTTCTCTGATCCAACTACACTTTCAAGACCTGAAATTACCGCATTTAAAGGCTTAATCTCACGTGTTACCAATCGATTAATGATAAAAATCATTAAAATAAAAATCGCTACCGAACAAATAGTCATAATCATAAGCATACTAGTTACATTTTCAACTTGTTCAAAATAAGGTAAACCTAAACGTATGTATGTATCATCAACGATCACACAATAAAAGATCATTTTCTCTTTTTGAGACCTATCATCTCTTATTATCATTTTATCTAATTTTTTAAATTCTTCATTTTCTAAAACATCCGCTTCAGCACTCCCAAAGGAATCCAAAACATTTACATTTCCATCTGTAACCTCTACAATGGTAATACGCATTTTTTTATCAATATTATTTATAAATGAAAATAATGATTCATAATCCGTCCCATTTCCATATTCATCCGCAACTATTTTAGTATAATTACTAATATACCTCTCAGATGAATCAATAGCACTTCGATAACCAAATAAAACGCTAATAGAGATACAAAGTAAAAATGAAATAAGTAAAATTAAAATATTAACATATATTAGTCGTTTTCTCATTCGACAATCTTATAACCAACACTATGAACAGTAATAATCATCTTGTTATCAGAACCATCCTCTAGCTTTTGTCTTAAAGATTTAATGTGCATATCTACTGTTCTTGTTTCTCCAGCAAAGCTATATCCCCAAACCTTCTTAAGAAGTTCTTCTTTTGTCACAACTGTTGGTTTATGTTCAATTAAAAATTTTAAAAGTTGAAATTCCTTTGCAGTTAAAGGAATCGTTTCCGATCCTTTTTGGCAAATACGTTCATCGACATTTAATACAATATCACGACATCTTAAAATCTCACGCTCTTCGGTATGTCTTCTAAAAATGGCATTAATTTTAGATGTTAATTCCAATACTCCAAATGGTTTAGTAATGTAATCATCAGCTCCACTATCTAACCCAATAACTTTATCTAATTCACTTGACTTTGCCGAAACAATAATCACATAAATGTCCTTATATCTTGGAACAGCTTTCAATTTAGCTAAAATTTCCAACCCTGAATCCCCAGGTAACATAATATCTAATAATAAAACTGACGGTATTTCTTTTTCTAATGCTAAAAATAAATCATCACCGTTAGTAAATGAATTTACTTGGTATCCGGAATTCGTTAAGGTTTTATTGATAATGTAACGAATATTATCATCATCTTCTACTGAATAAATTATTTTTTCCATGAATGTACACCTCCATATTATAATTATACAATTTTCATTGTCAAAATCAAACAAAATCAATTAAATATTATCATTATTGCTTGCAATATAATTGATAAATTGCGTTGCAGTACGCCCTGATAAGCTTCCATATTTTAATTCCCATTGAGTTGCCTTACTTAAAAGCTCATCCTCGCTTATCTCAATATTATATTTCATTGCTAGTTTTTTAACAATTTGCTTATATTCAAAACTATTTGGTGACATGTATAAAATTGATAATCCAAAACGGGCAGCTAATGATAATTTTTCAGCCTTTGTTTCATTGCGATGCAAATCATCACCAATTTCACCATTATCCTTGAATGTTTCTTTAACCAAATGACGACGATTAGATGTTGCATAAATAAGCACATTGCTTGGAGTAGCCTCTAATCCTCCCTCAATAATTGATTTCAAATATTTATATGATGCTTCTTCCTCTTCGAATGATAAATCATCCATGTAAATTACAAAATAGTAATGTCTATTTTTTAAGGCTGCAATTAAATCAATGACGTCTGATAATTGATGCTTATACACCTCAATCATACGAAGGCCATAAGGCGCAAATTCATTTAAAACTGCTTTAATTGATGACGATTTTCCAGTTCCTGAATCTCCATATAAAAGAACATTATTAGCCTTTTTTCCACTAACAAATGCTAGTGTATTTTCTCTTAATCGCTTCTTTTGCCAATCATAACCAACTAGATCATCAAAGCTAATATTCAAAACATCCTTTATAGGTACAATTTTCTTATCATCAGTCAATCTAAAAGCTTTACTAAATCCATAATCTCCAACTCCATATTTTTGATAAAAGCTAATCAATGTATTATAAAATTGGGCTGGTATTTTACATTTACTCAAATCATCCGCAAGTGTTGAAATAATGTTAACTGCATGAATATCATAATTTATAAATCCTTCCCTTTCCATTTGAAAGTCCGTTAATTCATTTTCATATCCCATGCTGATTTTTTTAATATCCAAAGCAAATAAATCCATGAAGACTTCGATATCATGCATAATAATGCTTGTTGAACCAAAAACCTTTCCATTATTTTCACAAGCAATCGAAAATGGATTTTCATTATAAGCTAATACATGTGCTAAATATGCATACCAAATGTTATTCTTATATCCATTTTCCATCGCAAAATTTACTAAATTAGATATTGCGTCCACATAAAAATCCTTTTTCGCAAAAGCTTTAGTGACACTTTCCAAGATTTCTCTCTTATAAATATTTTTAAAAATAAATAGCTCCATATTAAACCCACCTAAAATATTATTTGTAAATGATTTTCACCTTGTAATTCATCATTTACATAATTATCATATATAATTTCTATTCGATCATCACCAAAGTGAACCTTCTTTGTAAAAGCGCCTATCTTAAGTTCTAATCCTAGTTCATTAGAATAAGTACCTTCCACCAGCTTACTTAATATAAACTCTTGATGCATATTGGTATCTCCAAAACGCTTTAAAGTTATCTTATCACCAATTTCAAATTCAATTCTGGTATTTGAAATACTCATATCAGTAAATGAGATTATATTACCAACAATATCGTATTCTGAATAAAAATCTATTTCATAATCATTATTTTTCATAATAAAGTGCAGCATAATCTCACCCCAAGTATCTATTAATATATTATACACTATATGTTAATAAAAGACAATTTTTTACAAAAAAAAGAGTTCAGCTATAAACTAAACTCTTCTATATCCTCATTAACAAGTGATCTAAGGTTTGAAATTCATAATTTTCCTTTAATTTCACAATAATATCCTTTAAAGCATCCTTATTATCGACGCTCACAGTATGAAGTAAAATTATTGCTCCATTATGAATTCTTGATATAACACTATCATACGCATAATCTTTGCCCTTTTGACTATCAGTAAGCCAATCTACATAAGCTAGTGACCAAAATATTTGAGTATATCCTAATTCATCCGTCATTTTTAATGACTCTTCACTAAGCATTCCTCTTGGAGGACGAAGATACCTACAGAGATTATCACCCGTTAAATCATGATATAATTTTTCTACTTCCTCTAATTCATGTTTAAGATCATCATAGCTTAATTTAGTGATATCGGGATGAGTTAAGGTGTGGTTGCACACAAGGTGTCCTTCATCTTTCATCCTTATGACTAAATCCGGATTTCTATTAATGAAATCACCAGTAATAAAAAAAGCCGCTTTAACATTTTCTTCCTTAAGAATATCCAAAATAGTATTACTATATCCTAACTCATAGCCAGTGTCAAATGTTAGGTATATATCATTACTATTTCTATCTCCAATATAAAATGCATTATGCTTTTTTATTAACTCATCAATAGCATCTCCAGGGTAAGGTGGTTCGTTATCCTTTGAACGTGGAATTCCATACCCTAAGCTATGGACATTTAAAAAAAATAAAGGAATGAATAGAAATAAGAAAAATAACCTTTTCATCTTTTTCCTCCTATTCATTTTTATTATTACACAAACTCCTTTTTTTCTTTCTATTTAATTTTTGGAAATTAATAATAAACCCAACTATTAAGCCATTTGTTAAAATATAAATCCATAAAAAGAAGATAAGCGCAAACGCTAATGCACCATATATTTGTCCAAAGTTAAATACTTTCAAAAAAATCGAAAAAACGATTGTTGAAATAACCCAAAACAAACTTGTAAATATTGAACCATATATCGTATCCTTGACCTTAATTTTAAAAGGACAAACATAGGTATTAATATAAATCAAAAATAAAAAAGGAATCATTAAATACATGGTATATATTAATAATCTTTTTATAATAGTAATTCTAATAAAAGAAAATAAATATTGACTAATCGCAATAAAGAAAATTGAAGCTAGGATAATTAATAAAAAAATCATCATGCAAATAAGCGCAATAATTCTTGTGAAGAGCTTGGTTTTTGTTCTTTTTTGTTCATAGATTATTTCACCACTTTTAAGCACATGATAAAATAAATTTCCACTCCCCCAAACAGAGGTAATCAATAAAACAATATTACCAGTAACGCTCAGCTTAGCATTATATATCACATAATTGATTACCGATTCAATATCATCAGGAATATATCTTAATTGATCAAATTCAACATTAATGTTTAAATAGTTTGCGATCATCAATAATAAAAATAAAAAGGACCCTCCGTTTATTAGTAGAAAAAAGCCTATTCCACCAGCTAAGGTTGAATAATTTTTTTCCACTAATAAGCGATAAAAATTAAGAGTCCTTTTAAACATTTTATTCACCTATTATATTATATGTACAAAATGGCGAATTATAATGTAGCGATTACCTCAATCTCCATAATAGCATTTTTTGGAAGATTAGAAACCTCAACTAAGCTACGTGCAGGAAATGGATCACTAAAGTATTTAGCGTATTCCTCATTGATAATTCCAAAATGGCTAATATTTGTGACATAAACATTAACCTTACATACTTTATTTAAGCTTGATCCTGCTTCTAATAAAATATTTTCAATGTTTTTAAAAATAATATTTGTGGCTAGCTTTGGATCATCCTCTAATGAACCATCTGCTCTAAATGGAATTTGTCCAGATGTGTAAACCATATTATTCACCACAATTGCTTGGGAATATGGACCGATAGCCGCTGGGGCTTTTGTTGTTTGTACCTTTTTCATATTGTCCTCCTAATCTAATTTAACATATTCACATAAATCAGTGATACGTTTGAATATTCTTCCACCCTTCATTGAATCATCAATCGAAAGATGCTTAATTAATTTATTATTATCTAAATTAGTTGAAAAGAATGTTGGCTTGTTATCTAACATACGATATTGCAATACTGGTCCTAAGATTTCATCGCGGACCCATGGAGTGATATTTTCACTTCCCAAGTCATCAATCATTAAAACATCAACGGTTTTAAGCATATTAATCTTCTCATCTAATTGATTAAAATCAGATTTTAATTCACGAACTAAATCGGGAAAATACATTAATATCGTTTTTATTGAATTCTTCGCAAGCTCATTAGCAATTGCGGCCATCAAATAGGTTTTACCTGCACCATATTCGCCCGATAAAAGCATCCCCTTAGTTTCCTCATGATTCTTCATTCTAACAATAAAATCACTGGCTCTTCGTAATGCCACTTTACGATTTTGAGTGTTGATATAAAAATCGCTAATGCGCGCATCTAAAATCTTTTTTGGTAAATATAAAACATCCACAAAGCTGCTTATAAAGGCATTTTCGTTTACTTTCTTCTTATATTCACATTCCTTATATGATATTTGATATTTATCAAAATCTAACACTGGCTGATAGCCTTCACTTCTTTGACTGCAGGCTTCAATTCCTGGACAATTTTGACATTTTTCTTTATCGTCTAAATAATTTAAAAGAGGAAAAACAAAGAAATCAGGAATACTTTTACCTTTTAAATCTAATTTTGATAAAAGCTCTTCTTTAACTGTATCAAACTTATTATTATCATCAAAAAGCTTTTTCATCATTATTCTCCTCCCTCAAAATCTTTAACTAGTTTAGATATCCACTTATCATGCTCCTCTTCAACCTTTGGCTTTTCAGATGTTGGAACATACTTTTCCATCACCCATTTTTTAGCTTGCTCATATGTATTAATATGGGCCTTCTTCCATGAGTTAATAACCTTTTCAAAATAACTTATTGGTGGCATTTCATTATCAGTTTTTTTCAAAACATATGCCAGTAATACATTTATTGTTGGAATATCATAGCTATAATTTTCAACAAGTTCATTAATAATATTCTTTTCCGCAGTAGTCATCCTTTTTCGATTTGCAGCATGTAAAAATAACTCCTCAGGCCTAACCGACTTCATAATGTCCGAATCATTTGTTGGTTGATTTTTAAATTTAAATAAAGATTTAGCTTCTTTTTGTAGCTTATCTAATCTAAATTCACCATCCACTAATGAGCGATAATAAACTTGTTGCATTTCAGACTCATTTAACCCATAAGCATAGGCTATTTTAATAATTGCATCCTCACACTCTTGATTTAACTTATTAAATGGTAATCCCATCATGAATGTTTCATAATCGAAAGAATAATCAATATTTAAATTGTTCTTTTTAGATTTATCAATAAATAAATCATCCTTCTTTAAAACATTTTGAAGTTCTTTATTCTCAAACACGCTATCAAAACTTGATGTAATATTTTTATATTCATCACGATTAAATTTATTGATTTTAAATGAATTTGCCAATTCATTAAATAGTTCTTCACCAACGGTGTTTTGAAGATAAATTCCTAAAATGCCATCAAGCAAAAATTGACGAGCTGATAATGGATTTTTTAATAGGTATGCTAAATCATTGTCCTTCTTATAAACATTAATCAATCCAATTGCTTCTAGCTTTTTTCTTTCACTTTCAAATTTAGAAATAGAAATACCTAAAATATCCACTAACTCATTATGGGTAATTTCTTTTTCAAAACTTGTCCGATTTAACAATGCATAAAGTGTTAAATAAATGCTATAGCTGATAGGCCCAATGATAGGCTGATATAATAATGCTAGAACATTATAATCATCGATTGATAATGATTGATTTTTCATAATAACAACTTTATCATATAATCCTAAAGCCATTTTAACACCTCCTTATGCTAATAATCCTAAGCCTTCAAGTTTCAAAAATTGATTTATTTCTTCATAAAAAATAATTATTGCTTTTTTTGCTTTAAAAAAAGAAGTAGTGATTTTAAGATCAACCGCAATTAATCCTTTATATTCTGTACATTTTACAAAATATTCTTTAAAATTCACATTAAAAAGAAATTCCATATAATCATCATTAACACCATTTAATATAGCATTATTGGCTTGAGCATATTTTAAAATGGCAATTTTAACTTCGTTGTAATTGTTATTATACCACCTTGTTTTTAAAATTTCATTACTATTATTTTCTGATGTTTCAATTACTGGCATTTTTCCAACTCCTTTAAAACATTTTGATAATTCTCATATGTTTTATCAATATCATTTGTGTTATCTATTACAAAGGTTGAAAGTTTTTTCTTTTTATTGATATCCATTTGACTATAAACCCTACTTTTTGCCTCATCATATGAATAATTATTTCGCGTCATTAAGCGTTTTATCGCCGTATCATTATCCAGATATACACAGATTGTATAATCGCAATATTGATCATAGCCACTCTCAAATAGCAGTGGTACATCAATAAAAACTAAACCTTTATATTCTTTAATTCTCTTTAAAATTTCATCTAAAACCATTGGATGAATAATACTATTTAATAATAATCTTTTTTCTTCATCATTAAAAATAATTTCCGCTAACTTCTTTTTATCAATGATATTATCTTTTACGCAATCAAAATTCTTCTTAATCTCTTCAATTAACATTTGACTGTTATAAAGGTCTTTAACTATTAAATCTGAGTCAATTAAAGGATATTTCTCTTTAATCATCTTAGCGACTGTTGACTTTCCACAAGCAATTCCGCCAGTTAGCCCCACAACAATTTGATCCTTTTGACAATATGGACAATAATATGTTCCTCTTCCACCAACTCTTATTTTCACAATTCTCCCCTGGCAAAACCCACATTTATCCTTAGTATGCACAATTAACTCCTGTTGGAAGCGACCACTAACATTTAAACTAGACAAATATGATCTAATAGTTGTTCCACCGGCTAAAATTGCTTTTTCTAGTATAACTTTAGAGCCTTCAATTATTTTATTCAATTCTTCATCATTTAAAGAGTTTGCGGGAGTTTTAGGATGAATATGAGCATAGGCACACACCTCATCCGCATAAATGTTTCCTAATCCGGAAATGATGCTTTGATCCAATAATAACTCCTTGATTGGTTTATTATTCATTTTAGGTTTCAAATAATCTATTGTTAAACCCCATGGTTCAAAACCAAGATTACTTAATGGTGGTGTATCTAAATCTTTTCTAATAAGCATAACTCCAAATTTGCGGGTATCATGATATCTTAATGAAAAATCTTCAAAAAGAAATACAATATGTTCATGCTTGTTGATTTCTTCATCAACCGGCTTGATAAAATATTTACCCTCCATACGCAAGTGACTTAATAAATATTTATCATCCAGGCAAAATATCAAAAATTTTCCCTTTCTTTTAATGTCATTAATTGTTTGACCTTTAACCTCATTAATAAATTCTTCTTGGCTAATCTCACCAATTATATTTTTATAAAATACTAAAACATCCTTAATTGTTTTTCCAATTAAAAGTTTTTTTAAGGTTTCCTTGACTGTTTCTACCTCTGGTAATTCTGGCATTTTACCACTTCCCTACATGTATTCTTGATTCATCAAATCGATCTAAAAATTTAAAATCATTTTTATTTTTAGGATATCCTAATCCCACAAGCGCAAAGGCTTGGAATGGTTCTTTGATTTGTAATAAGTTATTTAAATATTCTATACGTTCAGTAATAGGATAAACTCCTACCCAAAGACTTCCGATACCCAAATTATAAGCCTCAAGCATAAAATTATTGACACATGCGCTCATATCAAGTGGAGCAAATTCTGGATTTGATAATGACAAATCCATGACAAATGCCACAAATTTATTAGCTTCTTTTAAATTTTGAGCACCATGAGACATTTTCATTAATTCCTCTTTTTTTGTTTCATCTAAAATCACAAAATGCCATGGTTTTTGATTGCGAGCACTTGGTGATTGTACGGCTGCCTCAATCATTTTATTGATATCCTCTAGGCTAACCTCTTCATTACTAAAATTTCTAATTGACCTTCTTTTAAAAATATCGTTCATAAAACCCTCCTACTTAGCATCAAGCCATGTTTCTCCATATCCACCATCAACCTCCAATGGTAAGGATAAATCAATTACATTTTCCATTTCTTCTTTTAAAATCTTTAAAACAATCTCTAATTCGTATTTATCGCAGTCAATGATCAATTCGTCATGAACCTGAAGAATTAGTTTACTTTTTAAATTCAATTCATTTAGCTTGTTATAAATCATGACCATCGCTTTTTTTATAATATCCGCTGCACTGCCTTGAATTGGGGCATTCATCGCCATTCTTTTAGCGAATTCTCGTTGCATATAAACATTACTATTAATTTCTGGAATGTATCTACGGCGACCCATAATTGTCTTTACATAGCCATTTTCTTTTAGAAATTCAATAGTATCATCCATATAAATTTTTATCTCTGGATAGTTAAGATAATAGTTATCAATGAACTCCTTAGCTTCCTTTTGAGTGACATTGATATCCTTAGCTAGTCCCCATGGACTAATTCCATAGATGATACCAAAGTTAACAGCTTTAGCTGCTCTTCTTTCTTCCTTAGTTACCTCGTCCTTATGGAAAATCATTTTAGCTGTTTCCGTATGAACGTCACGTTTATTGACAAAAGCTTCTTTTAATCCTTTGACATTGGCCATGCTAGCTAATACACGTAATTCGATTTGTGAGTAGTCCATTCCCACTAAATAATCCTTTGAAGGAATAAACATCTTTCTAATTTGTGATCCCTCTGGAGTTCTAATTGGAATATTTTGTAAATTAGGTTCAATTGATGATAATCTTCCCGTTTCCGTTAGTGCTTGTTTATAAATTGTATGAACTTTTCCATCATCAAATAAGACCTGGTTAATTCCTTCAATATATGTTGAATATAACTTAGTTAGTTGTCGATATTCTAAAATCTTATAGCATAATGGGTAATCGATAGCTAATTCTTCTAAAACCTCTTGGCTTGTTGAATAGCCAGTTTTTGTTTTCTTTCCATGTGGCAATCCTAATTTTTCAAATAGCACCTCTCCTAATTGTTTTGGAGATGAAAGATTGAATTCAAATCCTACAGAATCAAAAATATCGTCCTCAATTAAAATAATCTTTTCAGCTAAGATCTTCTTTTGACTCTTTAGTTCTTCTAAATCAAGCTTTAGTCCTTCAATTTCCATATCCGCTAAGCATCTACTTAATGGTATTTCAATATCATTAAATAGTTTTAGTTGGTTTTGTTTTTTTAGATTACTCATTACCTCATCATATAATGAATAGATTGCTTTGGCTTTTTTAGCAATATGAGCACTATAGATTTTTTCTTCAGGTAAAGCTAGCTTAGCACCTTTACCATAAACCTCTTCATCATATAAAACATTTTCATATGAAAAATAAGAGCAAATTGGTTTAAAGCCATCCTTTACTAGCTTTTGATTTATTAAATAGGCTCCTAACAATAAATCAAAGCAAACACCCTTTAAATTTATTCCTTGATATTTTAAGCTAGCATATATTTTTTTATAATCAAAGGTGTATTTTATTAAATTGTCATCCTCAAGGTATTTAATAAATTGTTCATTTTTTAAATATGCTTTATCTAAATAAAAATTACCATTGGCATTACTAATTCCAAATCCCACAATGTTTCCACTATGATAATTTTCTTCAAGCATTTCCATATAGATTGCACTATTATTTACCAATACATCATCAAGATTAAATTCCATTTTATATTCAAAATCAAATTTTTCTTTTTTGACAATTTTCTTTAAAAAACTATGAAATTCTAAATCTTTATAAAAATTTTGTAATTTATCATAATCTCTTTCTTTACTATTTGTATCATCTAAAGAAATGGCAATTGGAGAGTTAATATTGATTGTCGCAATCTCCTTGCACATTAAAGCATTGGGATATTCTTCTTTAATTTTTTCTCCTAATTTACCCTTGATGTTATCTTTATTTTCAATAATATTTTCAATACATTTGTATTCTTGTAATAATTTAATGGCCGTTTTTTCTCCAACACCACTGATTCCTTTTAGATTGTCAGAGGCATCGCCCATTAGTCCTTTTAAATCGCACATCGCTGTATGCGGAATTTGATACTTTTCAAAAAAATATCCTGGTGTATATGATTCTAATTCAGTAATTCCTTTTTTCGTTAAATGAACAGTAACATTATCATCGATTAATTGTAATAAATCCTTATCTGATGAATAAATGTCTACATGATATCCATTATTTTTAGCAATGTTAGCCATTGTTCCAATGATATCATCAGCTTCATATAATGGCATTTCATAGCGACTAATATTACAGATGTCTAAAAACTCCTTAATATATGGAATTTGAACACGAAATTCATCAGGCATTGGGCTTCTTCCACCCTTATAGTCTTCCATCTTTTCATGTCTGAATGTTTGCTTACCAGCATCAAAGGCAAATAAAATATTATCATATGAATCATTCGTAATTGTATTAACCATATTAACAAAAGCATATATGGCATTAGTAAACAATCCATTTTTAGTTTGCATTAAATTTCCAGTGTAGGCTGTTCCATAATAAGCACGATACATTATTGAGTTTCCATCTACTAATATTATTCTTTTCATTGATATCACCTTTTTTTATTGTATCATAAATATATTAATTTAACAATTAATATAATTAAACATATATTAAATTGGAGGGATTTTATGTATTATCAAGATCAAAGATCAGGCGGTTTATTATTACCATTTTTAGCTGGTGTTTTAGTTGGCCCTTTATTTTTTAATGGCATAAATAACCAGGTTCCTTATCAACCTTATCCTGTTCAATATCCACAACCATATCCTTATTATGGTCCTACTGGTCCTGTTTTTTATCAAAATATTAGGTAAAGCCTTCATAATGAAGGTTTTTATTCTTTATGAAATAAGCACATATTATAATTTTTTGTCCATAAATTAAAAACAATTTGTATATTTTTGTATAATAGTTTAGAAGCTTTTCAAAAAATTGCATTTTTAAGTTGAAATAAAAACTATATAAGGCTATAATCAAATTAGAAAGGGAGGTTTTCAATAAATGAAACTTAGTAAAATTTTATCAATCGCAGCTGTTGCGTTAGCAGCAATCGCATTCGTTGTGGCATTAGCATTCCCAATCTTAACGCTTGAGAAAGATGCTGCAAGCGTTATGGGCTCTTTGGCGGACGAATGGAATACTAATGGAATCAATGCAATGTTTGGATTAAAGTTTTCAGCATCCGGAGTTTCAGAGAAAATTTTTGAATTTAGTATCAAAGCTTTAATCGTATTCATCATTGGGGCTGCTGGAGTTGCTTGTACTGTTGTAGCATTCTTAGGTAAAGGTCCAAAATGGATTGGTTATGTTGCTGCTGGATGTTTAGTAGTATTCGCAATTGCATTATTCATTCCTCATTATATCGTTAATGGTACTGAAGGTGCAACTGCTAAAGACCTTGCAGAAATTTATAAAAATGGTTGGGCTGCATGGCTTGGAGCTATTTTTGCTATCCTTGGTGCAGGATGCGTTGTTGCAAAAGACTTCGTTAAGTAATTAAAAAAATTAAGACCTTCCGTTTGGAAGGCCTTTTTTTTACATCTTAAACATTAAATCATATAATGTTTGACTAATATTAAAGTTTATTAACAAATCTTCTACTTCTTTTAGTTTTTCTTTTTTAAACCTATTTACAAACTCCGCACGAAGTAAAATATTTTTTGGTGAATTATCCATATCCACAAATTCAAGCACATCCACCTTGTATCCAAATATCTCTAAAATGTTAGCTCTTATGGCATCAGTAAGCAAACTTGAAAACCTCTCCTTTAAAAGTCCATACTCCGTGATAGGCTTATATGAATTACTAGAAAACTTACTATTAATCTAATGTTGGCAACAAGGAACACTAAAAATATACTTACAATCTAGCTTAATAGCGTGATACAAAGCATAATCAGTTGCGGTATCACAAGCATGAAGCGTCACAATCATATCAACCTTCTCTTTAGGCTTGTATAATGAAATATCCCCTAGTTCAAAATGAAGATTATCATATCCATATTTTTTAGCAGTCTCATTACATTTTTTTATAACATCCTCTTTTAAATCTAAACCAATAATATGCGCATCAATATGCATAACATTAACTAAATAATGATACATTATAAAAGTCAAATATGATTTCCCACAACCAAAATCAATAATGTTTAATTTCTTCTCATTTTTCACCTTATCATTGATAATCTCTAGAAATCTATTGATTTGACGATACTTATCATACATCGATTGTACCACCTTACCATCTTTTGTGAAAATCCCCAAATCAATTAGTGGCAATATACATTCACCTTGATTAAGAATGTATTTTTTTTGCTTATTATGTTCTACTGATTTTGGCTTAATAGAGGTATTTTCTCTTTTATTATTTAATATTTTCCCCTTAGACGTTCTTTTAAAACCATAAACGAATTTGTTAGTAAAAATCTCAATCTGATTGAAATCTAAAAATAGCTCATTCATCTTATCATTAAACTCATCACTTTTAATATTTTGATGAAATACCTGCTTATCGGTATATAGCTCAATTTGAAAATTAAGACTACCTTTAATCAACTTTTGATTGATTTTAGCCTTATTGTATTTTGCAGTTTTAATTTTATTAGAAAAAACAACCTGAAGCAAATCATCATTGATATAATCCTTAAACATTATTTATCACATCCTTATAAAAAAAGGCTGAGAATTACTCAACCTTTTCAAATTCAATAGTAACATCATCATTTAAAATTTCTTCTAAAGCTTGACCAACTGGTTTACTGCATTTGCAATAATCACTTGCATTTTGTTCTTCTTCAATTACCTTTGCACGCATTGCAGAAGCATAAACCAATTTATATTTTGAATCTACCTTTTCTAATAAGCTATCGATTGATGGATAGCGCATACCATCTTTTTCTCTATTATCCATTTTATTTTTCCTCCATTAATTTTTTATATTTATGAATTGATCTTTCAGTTTTTGCATGCTCAGCACGAATAATTGCCATTATACGGTCAGCCGCATTATCAACATCATCATTAACAACAATATAGTCGTAATAATGTGCTAATTTAAACTCACGATCAGCCTTTTCAACACGTTCTTTAATAATTTCTTCTGATTCAGTGCCACGACTTCTAAGACGATCATATAATGCTTTCTTTCCAGGTGGTACGATAAAAATCATTACCGCATCGCGCATTTTATCCTTAACCTGTAGTGCACCATTAACCTCAATTTCTAGGACAACCTCTTTCCCAGCATTGATTTTTTCCATAACCTTATCAAGCGGTGTTCCATAATAGTTTCCTACAAATTCTGCATATTCTAGAAATTTATTTTCCTTGATTCTTTGTTCAAATTCCTCACGGCTAACAAAATAGTAATCTACTCCATCAACCTCTCCCTCACGTTTTTTACGGGTAGTCATGGAAACTGAATAATCAAGACGATGCCCTCTTTTTTCGAATAACGCCTTACGAACAGTACCCTTTCCAACGCCAGATGGTCCAGACATTACTATTAACATTCCCTTGTCATTTAACTTCATAACAGCTTTCTCCTATCCATTTACTAACGTCAAAAATTAAACATATCATAAATGATATAAATATTATAGCACTTTTTTTTATAAATGCATTAATTTTTTTAAATTTTATGATAATATTTATACTAGAGGTGATTATTATGGCAATGGACGGAATATTAATACATTACTTAACCGAAGAAATTAAATGTCTAGAGACCGGACGAATCAATAAAATCACTCAGCTTAGTGCCTCTGATTATTTATTTATAATTAGAATTAAGGGTGAAACAAAGCATTTATTTGTTAGTGTTAATAATGAATATTGTCGAGTAAATCTAACTCAAAAGGAATATGAAAGTGATAAATCATTAAACAACTTTACCATTCTTCTAAGGAAATATATGGATGGAGGAATTATTAATGAAATCTCGCAACATGAAACTGATCGCGTAATTAAAATTTCCATCAATAAAAATAATGAATTAGGTGACCGCTTAACCATTAATTTAATTATTGAATTAACCGGAAGACACTCTAATATCATCCTATTAAACAACAATACTATTCTTGGTTCTTATAAGCATATCATGCCATTTGATAATAATGACCGCACAATTATTCCTAATGCAATATATGAATATCCAAAAACGGATAAACTAAACCCCTTTAACTATAATGTTAAAGAATTAGAAAACGAGTTTAAAACAGTATTTTCTGCTAGTGATTTAACAAAAAAATTCTTAGGAATTTCCTTAATTCTAGCCAATTACACATATAATAATCCTCAGTTATTTTATGATGTTATTCATAATACTAATCCAGTTATAATTAAAGGGAAAAAAACTTTCTTCTACTACAATGATCTTAAATATTTAGAAGGTGAAAGGACCTATTTTGATTCAATTAGTCAATTAATTGATAGCTATTTTTATACCTTAAACAAAAAGGAACAAATCAAAGCTAAGAGTAAAAACATTTTACAAATAGTTAAAAATAAAATTCAAAAACAGGAAAATAAACTAGAGAAACTATACCAAGACTTAGATAATGCTAAGAATAATGAAAATGATAAAATTAACGGCGAATTATTATTTGCAAATATTCATAATTATGTAGCTGGTTCTAACAAAATTGAAGTGTTTAATTATTATACAAATGAAAATATTACTATTCCTTTAGACCCATTGCTTGGTATTAAACAAAATGCAAATAAATACTATACCCTATATCAAAAAAAGAAAAATGCCTTAAATCATATTCCACGTGAAATTGCAAAATGTCAAGATGAAATCAATTATCTTTTAATCCTTGAACAACAAATCATAGTCGCTAGTCTAAATGATATTGAGGACATCAAAAAGGAGCTAAATGAAAAAAAATCAAAAGTAAAAGGAAAGAAAAAAATAACTCTTCTACACTATCTGTTTGATAGCTTTGAAATAATTGTGGGCAAAAACAATATCCAAAATGCCCATTTAATCAAAGAGGTTGCCAGTCCTAATGATTTATGGTTTCACATCAAGGATGCCCCATCAAGCCATGTTATTTTAAAGGGTGAGGTTTGTGAAAAATCAATTAGAAATGCCGCTATGATTGCCAGCTATTATTCTAAACAAAGATTTTCAAGCAGTATTGCGGTTGACTATACTCTAGTCAAATATTTAAAAAGAATCCCTAATAAAAAAAATTGTTTTGTTAGCTATACCAACCAAAAAACAATTTACATTGACGTCGACACCGACTACATAGAATCATTAAAGCAGGTTATTAAATAGCCTGCTTTATTTCATTATAGGTGTTATTAAAGACATTTAAAAATTCTTCTAAATCCTCAAATTTATTATTCTTAATTAATTCATATAAACGTTCGGCACCAAGGTTTAATGCAATACCCTTTAAACTATGCACTAAATCAAACAAGGCTTTTTCATCACCTAAGGCATTTCGGATTTTTTCCTCAAAATCTTCATAGCTTTTTAAAAATGAAATACATAAATTATTATATATTTTTTCATATCCTCCAACATATTCAATGCCTAAATTACGATTTACATACATCTAAACCACCCTTTTGTAATTCAAAATTTCCTTACATCCACCACGCTGAATAATATATAGCACATGGGGCATTTTAATTCCAAAGATACCATAATCACTATGATATCCAATAACATTAATATATTTTTTTACATCACATTCCAAACTTAAATGTTTAAGCACAAGAACTGTAGCTTTAATATCATCAATTGCACGATGGGTATTTTTTACATCCACATCATATTTCAAAATGGCATCCTTTAGTCGATGCGGAAAGGGATATAAATCCTTATACACTGCTAAAACATCTAAAAGCGGATTATTAAACACAAAGTTCTTACTGATGTATTTTCTAAATAGCATCGTAATAAAAGTAATATCAAATTGAATATTATAAGCCGATAATATTGTATTCTCATCAATCAATGATTCAATCAAGCAAAATAAATCATATTCACTAATTCCCTTTTCCAAAAGCATTTCATCAGTGATATGAGTTAACTTAACAATATCCTCGCTCAAGCTATAGCCAATATTAACAAATTCGTCAATTTCTTTTAATAAAATCGCTTTATTGTCCCTTATTTCATATAATAAGGCACCAAATTCAATGATTTGATTTTCATAAAAATCAAGACCACTTGTCTCTAAGTCAAAAAACAATATCTTCATACCTACACCTTTAATAAGAACAATTCTAACCCAATTGTTTTATCAATATTTCCCTTTTTTATCATAATATCTAAATCCTTTAAGCCTTCTAAATATCGAACAAGAGCATTATAAGATATTTCATTAGCCTGCTTGATCATATAATATGCACGACCAGAGGAAACATTAAAATACTCAGCTATCTCTTCTTTTGTTTTACGAAGCTCTAAAAGCTTTTTCGTGTACAAAATCTCATTTAATTTTCCTATCATATTTCCCATGATACGAATAGGATCCTCATTGATTGACAATAAATCATAATAGATATTCATTATAACAGTATTGTTTTTTGTAAATAAAGCATTTGTAAGTTCATATATTTTTTTATCAATACTTTTACTCACAACTAAATCAAGCATTTCCGTATCAATTGTTTTACCTTCACTATATAAAGATAGCTTAATAACTTCATTATTTAAAGAGCTATAGTCAAGTGCTCTTTGAAGTAATTCGGCCTTAGCATCCTTAGTCATTGTAGCATTATTTTCTAATAATAATTTGTCTAAATACGACTGTGGATCTAAATTAGCATCCAAATTATAAATTATCGCATAATTTTTTAACACCCTCGATAATTCTCCATCACTGCTATAAGCATTGGAAGAAAAAAAGACAATAGTTGAATCCATTGGATTCTTGATATATTTAATTAATAAATCTAACGAATTAGCATCTAGGCTTCCTTTTTTTGTTAAAGAACTAGGATTTTTTATCCAAAAAAACCTTTGATCATCAAACAAGGTTACTGAGCTTAAGGATGCCACAAGTTCGCTAACATTACACTCATCTAAATCCACAACCTCAACGTCAAAGATTGAAGCATCAAACGGCTTTAATAATTCTTCAATTTTATTTTTAATCACAAAATCATCCTTGGAATTAATTAAAACTAGGTTATCCATAAACTCACCTCTTTTTTATTATATCATAAATTTATTTACTATGAATAAATAAATATCTAATGTTACAATAAAAAGAACACACAAATCGTGTGTTCTATCTATATAAACATTAAGAGCCTTTTTCGGCTAATAATGATTTCGTAAATATTATATGTGAGCATGTCACTTAGTATACCATATTTATAATCAATATACGAATTTTTAATATTTGTTTGATGAATTTTAATACCACGTTTTTCTAATCGTTTGATAACCACATCACTAGGCAAAGCATATTGATTATATTCTGCGACGCTAATAATTGCTAAAGAGGGATTCGCGTAATCTAAAAATAAATCAGTTGTGGATGTATCACTTCCATGATGAGCAATTTTAAGCACATCACATTTTAGTTTATCTTTATATTTATTAACTAATAACTCTTCGGCTTCTTCTTCAATATCCCCACAAAATAAATATCGCTTATCATTAAAATCAAAACTAATCACTAGGCTATTATTATTTTCATCACCAAGATTTTTTATTGGTGATAGCACCTCTATTTCTAATCCATTAATAACAAACATATCTCCGCTTTTAGCATATATAATATTTCCATCAATATCAAAATCACAATATTGGCTTAATAAAATTTTTTTAACATCAAAATTATCTAACACTAAATCTAAATCACCAACATGATCGTCATGAT
Source organism: Anaeroplasmataceae bacterium (assembly GCA_016294165.1). Taxonomy (GTDB): domain Bacteria; phylum Bacillota_I; class Bacilli_A; order Acholeplasmatales; family JAEDCM01; genus JAEDCM01. The sequence continues at coordinate 32,967 of JAEDCM010000007.1, read as the reverse complement.
TATGAGTCAAAATTAATAAATCAATTTCATGCACACCCTTTTTAATCAAATATTCATATGATTCATTATAACAGTCAATCATGATGACATTATTTTTGGATAAAATCAAACTTGTATCACCTTGACCAACATCAAAGATGTAAAGATTTTGACTTAATAAAAGGTTTTTTTGAAATATTACTCCTAGTAAAACTAAAGAAATAAACCCTAATCTTTTATATTTAAAAAACACAAAAATCCCTAAATAATATAAAACAATCATTATATTAGAAAAATTACCAATTCTGATTAATCCTACATTTTGATTAGATATAAATAAAACTATATGGTTAAAAAAACTAACCAAATAGTTATATATTTTTAATCCATAAAATGGAAAGGTAATAAAGGTCAAAGGAATAAAAATCTTCACAAAAATACCAACAATGGCTATATTGTATACCACACTTAAAAGATTGAAATGATTGTTAATATTGACAATAATCGGTAGACTCAAGGCTTGTGATAAAAGGCATATTTTTATACCATTATGACTTTTAAAATCCGATAAAGCAATCCCAAAAACAATCAAAAACGATAAACAAAAGCCGATATTATAAATATAATTTGGATTAAAAAATAATAAAATAATAAAGGTTATCGATATGACATCTAGGTTTGAAAACTCAAAGCTATACTTCTTAAATAGGCTTTTTAATAAAACCATTATACCAGCACGTAAAACTGATGGTGTAAAGCCGGTTATAATCATATAGAAAACTAAAAAAATATTAATATATTTTTCTTTTAAAAATTTACTCAAAAAACTAACAATCAATAATATATGTAATCCACTAATCGCAAATAAATGACTAATCCCTAATGCATTTAATTCATCCTTAATTGCTAAATCCTTACTATATCCAAATATTAAACTTTTATAATATGGCGCAATATCTCTGCTATAATTTTCATCAATATAATTAAAAATATGATACCTAATTGAATTTATATGGAATCGATGGTCAACCTTAATTATTTCATAAGCATTTATATAATAATTAATATAATTTCTTTCCATATATTTTTCATAATCGAATAGAAGGGGAATTTTATTGGATTTGATGTCTTTAACATTTCCTTTTACATTTATTACATCACCACATTTCAAAGAATCATCAGTATACAAAACAACCTTCTGACCATTGTATTTAATGTAATAATAATCATCAAAAACGTCAGTAACTATACATGTAAAGCTATTCGGTGGCTTTTGATATGTTCTATTCGCTATAATCATTCTTATCGAAAATAATCCTAAAATTATAATAATTAATTTAAAGATATCTTTTTTTCTTATTAAAAACAAATATAACACTAGAATTAAAAATAATTTAGGAAATAACGCTAAAAGAAATACTCCAAAAGCAAAATAATAAACGCGATTATACGGTAATGAATTCTTTAATTTGGTCAAAAATTGCTTGTCCAATTCCACTTACCTTCATAATATCTTCAATGCTTTGGAAATATCCATTTTTACTTCGATATTCAATTATATTGCTGGCGGTTACACTACCAATTGATGGTAGACTATCTAAAACCTCCAAGGAAGCTGTATTTATGTTTATTAAGCCATTTTCACTAATAACCTCTCCTTCACCAATAAACGGAATATAAATCACTAATTCATCCTCTAAATGAACTGAAAGATTAATGTTTCTCGTATATGAATCATTGCGTAATCCACCAGCCATTTCAATAAGCTGAAATAATCTTGTCTGATCAGATACCCGATATACTCCCGGATATTCAACAGCACCTTTAAGATCAACATAGATATAGTCAATAGAATCTGCCTTGGTTGTACTTCTATTGCATACCAATGTTAAACCTATAATCGTCACTAATAAAAGAAAAAATCTTTTCATAAATTATCACCTCACATAATAATTCAAAAAAGATTTTTGATTTCGTTTATTTTTTTGTGGCTTTTATAAAAACCTTAGCATCATCGGTATAATCAAGAATTTCTACCTCAAAACCAATAGATTCTAAATAATTGACATAAATATTCTTATCGTAAGTTTTTTGATGATGAACCTCATGATAAATGTTATCATATTTATCAATAATTTTTAAATCATGAACAATTTCTAAATCAGCACTTACTTTAACATTCCACTCATATCTAAAATCTGGATATTCCTCCTCTTCAAAATATCCATCTAATTCTTGAGCATAAGAAACCTGATGAACATCAAAGATAAAAACTCCACCAACCCTTAAGGTGTCATAAATAACATTAAAAACTTTTTTATAATCAACATAATTTATCACATCCAAAAAGGCAATAGCACAATCAAAAGCTTCACTAGGAAGCTCCTCTTCAATGTCATTTTCAAACAAAGGAATAGCAATATTTTCATCACGAAGTTTCTCTTCAAAAATCATTAACATTTCGCTAGAATTATCAACTCCACAAATATTATATCCAAGTTTTTTTAAAGGAATGGAAATATTACCAGTTCCACAACCAATATCTATGATGTTTAATTCTGTTGAAACTTCATTTTTTACAATATCAACGAAATATTCATAATTAATATTAGACATCATTTTATCATAATAATAACTAAATGATTTATACATTATAAAATATCCTTTACATCAATTTGTTTTACTTCACCATACAAACGGTCAAATCCATAATAATCACGATTCTCAGCATTAAAAATATTTACAATGATATCTTTACAATCTACTAATATCCAAGAACCATCCTTACCTTCAATCCCTTTGATGTCATAACCATTCTCCAAAGCCTCTTCTCTAACTCTTTTAACCATCGCATTAGCCTTACGCTCATTATCAGCTGTTGCTAAAACCATGTAATCAAATAAAGGTGAATATCCCTTCATATCGAAAATCTTAATATCACTAGCAAGTAAATCATCCAAACTTTTTACCACAATTTTTAATAAATCCATTCTCATTTTCCTTCCTTGTATAAATTATAATATTTATCCCTTAGCTCATACATTTCTTCACTTATTTTTACATTCTTGTTCTTTAAATGATTAATCATTTCACAAAAGCAAACATACATTGCTTTATAGAAATTATCTTCTAGAATTTCTCTAACTAAAATGCATGATGGATACTTTCTATTTTCTTCCGCATAATCACTGATGAAAATTATTTCTTCTAAAGGACTCATTTCTAGTCTTCCCGATGTATGAAATTTAATAGCATTAATAATATCCAAATCATTAATTCCAAATATTTTATTGGCCGCATAAGCCGATGCTAAACCATGATACATATGCTTTTGACCGTAATACTTTTCTCTATCACTATCAAACATATTTTCTAATAAAAAATCATCATCCTCATAACGATAATAATCATGAAGTAAAGCCGCAATACTTGCTTTAGAAACATCAATATTTCGCTTAATTGCAAGCTTTTTTGCTAATTTTTCAACGCCCAATATATGATTATATCTATCCATATCATTCTGATATTTTTCTTTTAGTTTTAATATAATATCCATTAAATAATTGCCTCTCTAATATAAATGTCGACACCTTTGATTGTTGTGACCCTTAGCTGTAAATCCCCACACACGCTAAAGAAACCTAAACCAGAAATTACAATGTCATATTTTTTTCCATCATTCTCAATTTTAATATCCTTATGGTAATACTTAATACCTTCAAAATCATCCTTAGTCGGTGGCATCAATAAGTTAGTCACCTGACGATTAAAGAAATCGATACTTGTTTTCGTTTTTGTACGATGGATATTTAACCTATCAGAAAAATAGAAAACCATAGTCGTTTTATCACCTGATACATAATCAACCCAAGCTAATCCCGAAATAAAAACTGTTTGATCACTATTTAGCTGAAAATTAATTGTTTTGATCTCCTTTTTTGGCATGATGTAATCATATGATTCAGGAGAGATTTGATGAATTATTTGGTTTTCTTTAAAAATACCCGGAGTATCGATAAATGAAATTCCATCAAGTCTAATCTCAATCATATCAAGAGTCGTACCCGGAATCTTTGATGTAGTAATAATATCCTTAGTCTCTGACGTATATTTTTTTATAATAGTATTTAATATTGTCGATTTCCCAACATTTGAGCATCCCACAAAATATACTCTTCTTTTCTTGTAATGTCTTACAATTGCTTCCACTAGCTCAGTAATCTCATCACCATTTTTACCACTTAAAGCTAAAACCTCTAAGGCCTTAAAATCCTCAAGATTACACATATGACGCATCCAATTAATAACCTTATACTTTTTAACGCTTTTTGGAAGTAAATCAAATTTATTTCCAACCAAAATACAATCCGCTTGACCTGTTTGTCTTTTGATTGAGCTAATGAAGGTTGAAGAAAAATCAAATAGGTCAACAACATGAATAATTAAAGCATTGGGATCTTTTGAAATATTCGAAATGATCCTTAAATAATCCATCGAAATTATTTTCGAATTTTCATTGTAATTTCTTAATTTAAAACAACGCATACAAATTGCATTCTTTTGATTCATCATTTTTGTCGGAACGTATCCAATCATATCCTCTTTAAGATCTTGAAGTGTTGCGCCACATCCAATACACTTTGGCATAATACTCCTCCTTTTTTATTCTTTTTTTGAGTTATAAATCATATAATTTAGTATCTTAGACATAAATATTCATCGTAATCAGTCTTCTTGTATATTATACAAAAAAATGCGCCAAATGTCTAAAGGAGTTGTTAATTATCTTAAATTTTTTATATTATTTTTTATTTCCTTTTTTCGGAACATTAAAAAGTGAGTCATATCCTGACAAATTAAGTCCGGAAGAGGAAGAAAAATATCTCTTAGAATTTAAAAACGGCGATAATGAAGCAAGAAATAAGTTAATTTTACATAATCTTCGATTGGTTGCTCATATTGTAAAAAAATATGAGAATACCAAAGAGGATCGCGATGATCTTCTTTCCATTGGAATTTTAGGATTGATAAAAGCGGTAGACAGTTATAATTTTGAATGTGGAAATAAGCTTGCGACCTATGCGGCTAGATGCATTGATAATGAAATATTGATGCAGCTTAGAAGCAATAAAAACAAAAGAAATTATTGTTATCTAAATTCCTCCATTGGCAATGACAAGGAAGGAAATGAAATTCAAATCATCGATGTTATCAAGGATAACTCATCTAATGTCTTAGATCATATTATTCATGGTGAATCATTAGACAAATTAAATGATGCATTAAAACAATTAAACGAGCGGGAATTAGATATTATTACTAGAAGGTATGGTTTAAATAATACTACTCCCGAAACCCAAAAGGAAATCGCCAAAAGTTTAAACATTAGTAGATCATATATCTCAAGAATTGAAAAAAGAGCTCTGATGAAATTATATCTAGAGCTCCTTGAAAAATAGGCTTATTAAGCCTTTTTTTTACACTAACACCCAGTCATTTAATGAGTTAAGTTATTTTCATAAAAACTATAATACTAATTTTTATATATCATTAAAATCATAATTTAATATTATAAAAAAACTCACAAATGTGAGCTTTAGTCAATTGAAATAATTTTAACTTCTAATTCTTTTCCTGTTTCTGACTTGAATTTAATAGTTGATCCAACCTTTTTGTTTAAAATAGCTTTTCCAAGTGGAGATTCATTAGAAATTTTTCCATCAAATGGATTAGCTTCAATTGTTCCAACTAATTTATATTCTTTAGTAAGACCTTTACCTACAAATTCAACTTTAATATTTTTACCAATAGTAACCTTTGAATCATCAGTAGATTCGGCAATAATTTTTACATTCTTTAAAATATTTTGAAGTTCTAAAATACGACTTTCAATTCTTGATTGTTCTTCTCTTGCTGCATCATAATCAGCATTTTCTGATAAGTCTCCTTGGGCACGAGCTTCTTGTAAAGCTTCAATATTTTTATCACGTGCTTCACCTAATAAATAAGCTAATTCCTCTTTTAATTGGTTAACACCTTCTTGAGTTAATTCGAATACATTTTTAGTCACCATATTGTTACCTCCAATTTACTAATTAATTATACTATATCTATAAATAAAAATCAAAGCTTTTTTTTATATTGTGTATTTTTTTAATTCTTTTCTAATTCTTATATGCCCTGGACAAAGAATTTCTAAAAAATCATGAAATTTCTTAGAATGATCATGATACTTGATATGTGCCAATTCATGCATAATAACATAATATAAATATATTTCATCAATATAGACAAGCTTTAGATTAAGCGAAACCTCTCTTGATGCATATTTGCAACTTCCCCATTTGGATTTATAATTCTTAAAAATCAGTTTTTTAGGATACAAATCATATTCCTTTACCAAATTAGAATTATTTATTATTTCTAAAGTCTTTTCTTTAATCATATCACCATAAAAAGTATTTAGGACTATTCTATAATCCTTCTTATAATTGATAGATAAAACATTTTCATCAAAGCTATATGAATTGGTATTAGAAGGATTTAATCTTAATTCAAACTTTTCTCCAAAAAGTTCTAACAAATCCTCATTTAATACTTTTTCATTCTTATTGATTCTTTTTAAAATAAACGATTCATGCTTACTGATAAGTCTTATGATATCCTTATTGCTAGTTTTAAAAGGCGCTGTAATGACAACCCTACCATCCTTTACTCTTAGATATATATTCCTATTCTTCTTATAAATAACCTCATAGGTAAACCTAATATTATTATTAATATACTCCATTATGCTTTCCTCAAAATATCAAATTTACTCACTTGTCCTACTTTAGGAATCTTAATAAGCTGATGTGGATGCCTAGCAACCTCTAATGGATTACCATCCTTATCAAACATTTTTTCCAATTTAAAATATTGGGGTTCTAATGTTGGTGAGAATATTTCAATAGTATCCCCAATTTCAAAATAATTACGTTCCTCAATAACCATATACTCATCATCAACATCCACAACTATTCCAATGAATTCTTGCGTTGGATTTTCCCCAAAGTTGACATATAGCTGTTCATTAGGGGTTGGTGAGCCATCATAAAAACCAACTGATGTCAATCTATTTTCCGCTTTTTTGATCATTGTGGAAAACTTTTCATAATCAATAGTTTGATCTTTATAATACGCATCAATTGCCCTACGGTATGCATTAACAACAGTTGCGATATAATGAATGCTCTTCATACGACCTTCAATCTTTAGACTAGTAATATTTAAATCAATTAAATCTGGGATATATTTAATGGCACATAAATCCTTACTAGCTAACGAAAAATAATCAACCTCATTAATTTTTTTATCCTTATCATATAAATCGTAATTCCAACGGCAAGAGTGCGCACATCCCCCACGGTTCGCATCACGTGAGGCCATCTCATTGCTTAACATGCATCTTCCACTATAGCTTGAGCACATTCCTCCATGAATAAAAACCTCAATGTCCATATCAGTCTTACTTCTGATATCCTTTAATTCCTCTAGGGTCACTTCTCTAGCTAAAACTACTCTTTTAATTCCTAAATCATGATAAAAGTTGATTGTTTCAATATTCGAAATCGACTGCTGAGTGGAAATATGAACTTCGAGATTAGTGTTTTCAACAGCTGTCTTAATGATATGAAGGCTAGCTGAGATAATCGCATCAACTCCACATTTTTCAAGAGCTATTAAGTATTCTTTAATTCCATCAAGATTCTCATTATGCGGAATAATATTCGTCGTAACATGCACCTTCACATTATGCTCATGCGCAAAATCGCAGGCTTCCTTAATATCCTCTAATGAGAAGTTTGAGGCACGAGAGCGCAATGAAAATTCACGTCCACCGATGAATACAGCATCAGCACCATACATAACCGCTATCTTTAGTTTTTCTAAATCTCCAGCTGGAGCTAATAATTCTATCATAAATATCACTTCTTATATATTATTTTTTGGCTTAAAAAACCATCGCTCTCATTTGCATTATAAACCTTATTAATAAAGCGATCATAAAAATCTTCATCAATAAAATTATAATCTAAAACTAAATAATCAATATTAGTTATTTCATCTAAATATTTACTGGCATTAAAGATATATGGAGTAAAGACATGGGTCCCATTTTCATCCTCAATAATCTTATATTTGCCATCTCTTAATTCTTCTTTTAAATATAAATCCTTATTATCAATTAAATTTTCATATGCAATATTATTATGCATGCAATAATTAGTAATAAGCTTTCTTTTTGAATAAAATAAAGGAAGATATCCATATCCGATAAAAAAGATTTTCAAGCTCGATTTAAAGCTTAATAATTCATCAATACGAATAAATGGTGATACAAAAATCCCATAGATATTCATTTCCTCCCAAAATTTTAATTCCATAACATTAGTGATTAAGGTTTGCGGATCATAAATAAGCTTATGAGTTAAATTATATCTTTTCGCAATTTGAAAAACACTTAAATCACTAAATATAATTCCTTTAGCATCGCCTAACTTTGAAATAAAGGATTCCAAATTGCTTATATCCCTTTGATGCATAATCTTATTTAGAGATACAAATGTATTCGATAAATCTAATTTTAAAATTTCATCCTCTTTAAGATATATTGGTAATCTAACACTAAAGCTTTTACATCCAATGATTTGTAGTTTCTGATTATTAAATTTATTTAACGTTGATACAAACTCCACCCTCATCACCTCACATTTATTTTATCATAACTTTTCAAAAGAAAAGAGATTATTTACTATAATCTCTTCAAAAATCATTTTTTTATACTTAAGGCCATTCCATCGCCAATATCATAAATGGTTGATTGAAAATCCTCTTGACTAACTAGCCACGTATTGTAATCTTTAATCTTTTCAACTAATCTACGAAGATTCTTTGATTCAATGTTTTCATTCAAAACTAAACCATGAAATAATAGATTATCCGTTATAATAATTCCATCATTATTTAGCAGTTCTTTAAACTTTAAGAAAAATTTTTTGTATTGAGCCTTAGCTGCATCAATAAAAATGATATCATAATTACTTAAATCTTCGATATTAATTTCTAAAGCATCCGCATGATAAACCTTAATACGATCATTTAAATTAGCCTTATCTATGTTTTCTAATGCTTTATTATACATTTGTTCATTAATCTCAATTGTATCAATAAAAGCCTTTGAGCATTTGGCCATATTGATTGCTGAATAGCCTATTGCAGAGCCAATTTCAAGAATTCTTAATGGCTTTTTTATTTGGATTATTTGTCTTAAAAATGCTAATCCTTCATCTTGAATAATCGGTACATTATTTTCTAAAGCATATTTTTTCAACTCAAGATTTAATTCATCATGAGCATTGATATTTATACTAGCTAAATAATTTTTCATTATTCTTCACCTTCAAGATCATCAAAGTAACTATTAAGAACTTCTTCAATTTTTTCCCATTCTTCATCAGTTTCGATATCTACAAGTTCTCCTTCACCATCACTAATTTCCACATATTTAGCAGCTGTAACCTCTTCACTATCTTCCATTTGGAAAACAACATAGTTTCCTTCAAATCCTTCTAAATTTGTTGTAAATAAAATGTGACATACAACTTCATTGCCATCGGCATCAGTCATTACGAAAGTATTTTCATCCATTTTCTACACCTCCTTTTTACAATCTAAATATCCTTGTAATATAATTACTGCTGCTAGCTCATCTTTCTTTTGCTTACGATTATTGCGTCTTGTATTAGCAGCTATCATTATTCTATTTACCTCTTGTGATGTTGTCCTTTCATCCCATAAAATGACCTTAACTTTTGGTAGAGCCTCATTTAACATTTCTTTAAAACGCTCACTGATTTGCCCTCTAATTCCAACATCATTATTCATGTGCTTTGGATAACCTAATACAATTACCTGAGCACCTTCTAATTTAACAATTTCAATAATTCGTTTTAGACATGAATCATAATCATCCTCCCTAAAACGATATGTTTCATAAATGGAAGCTATCATTCCAAAAGGATCACTTTTAGCAATTCCACAGGTTTTACTTCCTAAGTCTAACCCTAGATAAATCATAGAAGACCTCTTACAACATTTAAAGCCTCAGATACTTTAGTGATATCCTTACCACCAGCACTTGCCATATCTGGTCTTCCACCACCATTTCCACCAGTGATCATTGCGGCTTCCTTAACAAGCTTACCAGCATGAGCTCCAATATTATTCTTGCAGACAAATACAACTTTATCATCATTTATTGAAGCAATAAACACTAATCCTTTACCCATCTTATTTAATAAAGCATCAGCTAAAGCTTTAATTGTATCAACATCCTTATCCTCAACAACACAAATCAATTTTCCATCTAAAATATACTCATCATATATTGATAGATTATTTAATTCTTTTTCTTGTTTCTTGCGACGATAATCCTTTTCTAGATTCTTAACCATTTCTTTAAGAACTTCTAATTCCTTACGAGTATCAATTACAATTTGATAACTAGCCTTTGTATATTTTTTAGTCTCATAATTAAAGCTTAATTCAATTCCATCCTTGAAGGCTTCTTCAACTATACGATTACCTTTTTCAATGATGGTATTAATTTCTTGCTTAATATTTCCTAATGAATTTAATAATTTTTCTAATGCGTTATCTCCACTTACGCCAGTGATACGGAATAATCCTGAACCGATTGATTCAACACCACTAACCGCAAATTCTTTAATATCTGATGTATTCTTAACATGAGTTCCACCACAGAATTCAATACTATATTCCATATTTACTACACGAACTACATCATGATATTTTTCACCGAATAAGGCTTCAGCTCCCGTTTTCTTAGCTTCCTCAATTGGCATTTCCTTAGTGATTACCTCATGAGCAGCTTTAATATGCTCATTAACTAATTCTTCAACCTTTAAAATTTCCTCATCAGTTAAATTGCTATAGTTATTAAAGTCAAAACGCATTTCATCTTTCGAAATTTGGCTTCCTTGTTGGTGAACATGATCACCTAAAACAAGTTTTAATGATTTATGTACTAAATGGGCACAAGAATGGTTTTTAGTAATATCAGCACGATTATCAACCATAACCTTAGCAGTAACCTGATCTCCTTCATTTAACACAAAATCATCTAGGATATGTAGAAATTGACCATTAGGAAGTTTAATAACATCTAAAACCTCATAATCATCAATAAATCCTTTATCACATAACTGTCCTCCACTTGTTGCATAAAATGGAGTTTCTTCTAAAACAACACCTGCTTCAAATACTTTAATTACTTTAGTATCGACAGATAATTTATCATATCCAACAAATTTTGATGGAGCTGTGAATCTCATATATTCTTCATTTTGGGCTTTCATTCCATCTACATCACCACGAGCATTTCGTGATGTGTTTCTTTGATGCTCCATACACTTTTTGAATCCTTCCTCATCAACAGTAATATTATTGTCTAAGGCATATTCTAATGTTAGCTCATATGGGAATCCATATGTATCATATAGCATAAAAGCATCTGCTCCAGAGATTTCATTTACTCCTGATTTAATAATTTCATAAATACGTTTTTCTCCACTCGCAAGCGTTTCAAGGAATTTTTCCTCTTCCTTTTTAACAATATTTTTAACAATATCCGCTTTTTCAACTAAATAAGGATAGAAATCCTTCATGTTTTCTACTACATCATCCACAATTTTGTATAAGAATGGTTCAGTAATTCCTAATTTTCTAGCATGCTTACAAGCTCTTCTTAAAACTCTTCTTAAAACATATCCACGACCTTCATTTGATAGGATTGCTCCATCGCTAATCGCAAATGTCAATGTTCTAATATGATCGGCACAGACCTTGAAGGCCATTTGTCCTTCATATTTTACTCCACTGATTTCCTCAATGCGGTTGATATATGGTAAGAATAAATCTGTCTCATAGTTTGTATCTACACCTTGTAATACACAAGCCATTCTCTCTAGACCCATACCTGTATCAATATTCTTGTTTGGTAATTCAGGATATTCATCACGGCTTAATCCTTCTTTTGAGTTATATTGAGAGAATACGATGTTCCAAATTTCAATGAAACGATCATTTTCAATATCATTCTCTAATAGTTCTTTTCCACGTTTGTCATATTTTTCTCCACGATCAAAGAAAATTTCGGTATCTGGTCCACATGGTCCTTCACCAATCTCCCAGAAATTTCCTTCTAAAGGAATTAGATGATCTTCATTAACACCTAAGCTCATCCATTTATTTTTAGCTGTTAAATCAGATGGATAATATGTCATATATAATTTGTCTAGTGGAAATAGGAAATGCTTAGTTAAGATTTCAAATCCAAACTCAATAGCCTCTTCTTTAAAATAATCTCCGATGGAAAAGTTTCCAAGCATTTCAAAGAAGGTATGATGTCTAGCTGTTTTACCAACATTTTCGATATCATTTGTTCTAATACATTTTTGAGCATTACAAATGCGTGGGTTTCTAGGTTGCTCAGAACCATCAAAATATTTTTTCAATGGAGCAACTCCAGCATTAATCCATAATAGACTTGGGTCATTAATTGGAACAAGCGGGCTGCTTTCTTCAATACTATGTCCTTTTGACTTGAAAAAATCAAGCCAGATATTTCTAATTTCTTTTGCTGAAAATTTTTTCATAATTCACTACCTCAAAACACTTATTTTTTTAACTCTTTTGATATTGTATCATATTTATGTAATAAATAAAAGTTTTATTTATTCTTTTGTAGATAAATATAAATCGTTTTCACATTTTATGTTTTTTTACTTTTTTCTTATTTTAATTAAATACTTAATAATATCACTTGTTACTATGACCATTGGCGTTGAAAAAATCATCCCAACAATCCCAAACATTTTGGAAAAAACAATAAATCCTAAAATAATGAAAACCACTGGTATATCAATACATTTACTATGGATATATGGAGCAATTAAATTGGCCTCAATGGTCTGAAGACTAAAAATAACGATATAACACATAATGGCCAAAGCTAATGATTCATCCAACGCAAATATGCTTGTAATAATAGCGCCGATATAAGGGCCAATAAAAGGAATAATGTCGGTAATCCCCACAATTATTCCAAATAAAAATGGAGATTCTAATCCTAAAAAATAAAAACAAACGGTAGAGGATACAAATAAAATGGACGCTGAAAAAAGCACTCCTCTAAAATAAGCTTTCATATTTCTGTTAATATTTTTTAAAGCTTGATTAGTTAAAGGCTTATCAATTGTTAAGACATTTAATTTATGAATTATTTCTTCATATTTATCTAAAAAATAATATGCAAGGGTTGGCACAAACAATAATAAAAACAAATGATCAATTACCCCTTTATATATTCTAAAATCTAACAGTTGATTTTGAAATTTTTCTAAATCAATAAAGGAAAAATTTTCTTTTATTCCATTAAGTAAAATTGGTAGTTTTTCCCTTATTAAAGCGATTTCTAACATTATAAGTGGATATAAGACAGATAAAAAATACACAATAATATATAAAACAATTATAACTGCCAAAGCTGTTGATAATTTATTATTATTAGTTTTCTTGACAAATACCTTTTTCAAAGGATACATAATAAATGCCAAAGTAAAAGCTACGATAAAGGGTAATAATATATACATAAAAATATCTATATAATTTTTGAGGTGTAAACTTATCAATATAGCTAAATAGCATGAAGCTAAAAATAACGCTAATTCTTTGAATTTCATACAATAAAAGGGAACCTTATTCGTTCCCTAGTTTTCCTTTTATGAATTTATATGTTCTACGGCTTTTTTTATTTAAATCATGAATACATTTATTCATGTTCATTTTGTTCTCTAAAGCCATAAAAGTACCAATTGTGGCAGCACTTCCAAGAGCCATATAAAAAATCATTTTACCCATAAATATCACCTCATGATTATTTTTAGCATTTTATAAAAAATCATAAGGTGAAATTTCTGTTAAATTATTTTTAAATAATGATGTTTGACGATCATTTGAAACATCTAATATCCCTTTATTTAATGCTTTTTTATTGCCAATGATGATTAATTGTTCCTTTGCACGAGTAATAGCTGTATAAATTAAATTTCTCTTAAGCATTATATAATGTTCATTTAAACAAACAAAAATAACAATTTTAAACTCGCTTCCTTGGGATTTATGAACACTCATCGCATAAGCAAGACTTAATTCGTCTAAATCCTCTCTTTCATAATCCACATCAATGGTATTAAAATCAATCAATAATATTTCGCCATCAGCTGTTTTAATTATATCCTTGATGATTCCCACATCACCATTCATCAATCTTTTGCTTGACGAATTGACATTTTGCAATACCCGATCATTTACCTTAAACGCTCTTTCTCTTAGCTTAATCATCTTTTCATTATGATTAAACTCCTGCTGGATAATGCTATTTAAATTATCAATTCCACCATCACCCTTATACATTGGTGATAAAATTTCAATATCACTTAAATTATATCCCTCATTTAAAAAATCCTTGATTGTCTTCATGACGTGTTTTACACTACTTGTGCTATCACATTCAATATCTACATCAAGCATACGCTCATTTAAGCAATCATCAGCCATTTTAATAATCGGCGAATCCTTAAACTGTCTAAAGATTTTAGTTAAATAATAAACATCAAATAGATTTGATTCAATAATTTCCTTTAAAACTTGGCCAGGGCCTACCGAAGGTAATTGATTATAATCACCAACTAAAATGACCTGTGCACCTGTTTTAATTGCCCCAAACAATTGATATGCTAAAAACATGTCAATCATGCTTGATTCATCAATTATAACTAATTTATGCCACAATGGTTGATATGGACCATAAACAAAAGAATTATCGCTTTGATATCCTAGAGCCTTATGGATGGTGCTACTAGCAAATTTCGTCTTTTCACTCATCCTTTGACTTGCTCTCCCGGTTGGCGCAATCATCAAAATATCATTACTATCTCTCGAATAATTATTTAGGTATAAATAAGCCTTTAATATCCCATTAATCAAAGTTGTTTTACCAGTTCCTGGACCACCTGTGATTACTGAAAAATTGCTATTTAAGGCATTTTTCATAATTCCTATTTGCTCATCTGTATATGTGATATCACTATGATTTTTTAGATATTCAATAGCATTTTCTATCATATAATCAGGATATCTTTTTTTCTCTTGCTCCGCAAACATTCTTAATCTAGCTTCAAGCTTTCTTTCAACCTCATAAACATATTTAAGATAGTATCTATCATCCTCTAAAACAAGATCTGAACCAATTAAATTATTGATAGCATCATCGATTAAAAATTCATCAATACGTAGATATTTAATAGCCTCATACATTATTTGATCATAAAAGCAATAGCTTGAGCCTTTATTATTTAAAAACGAATCTAAAACATGAATAATACAAGCTTCAATTCTTCTTTCATCCAATGGATTAAACTCCAATTTTAAAGCAATTGCATCAGCCTTCAAAAAATTAAATCCTTCGATTTCTTTTACTAATATATAAGGATTTTCATTGATAATATCTATTGTATTTTCCCTATATTTCTCATAAATTTTCATAGCCATTTTTGATGTTAGCCCATAATCGTATAGTTTGATTAGGGTCTTTTCAATATCTCTATTATCCTTTAAGGTATGATATATTGTAAGCTTTACGCTTTCTTTAATCTTTACTTGATCTAATACATTTATATCATTTAGAATTTTTTCAATCGCATCATCACCTAAAGCATCATAAATTTTTAAAGCTGTCTTCTCACCGACACCTTGAAAAAGGCCACTTGAAAGATAACTAACAACCCCACTTTTACTTGGTTCAACGTAGGTTTCATAGCTTGTAGAAACAAACCCCATTCCATATTTTGGATGTTTTTTATATTCACCACTAAATTTATATTTTAAATCCATGTTCAAAATAGGAAAGTAACCACTAACGGTTGTAGTTTTGTTTTCTAACTTGAGCAAGATAATGGAATAACTATTTTGGGGGTTATGAAATAAATATTTAATTATTTTTCCAAATATTTCTTCCATCCTTATAACCTCCTTTTATCCATTATAACATAAAAAGGAGCCTATTGCTCCTCTTCAAATAAAACTCTAATTCTTTTTTCTACAAAGTAAGTAACTATCGAAACTACTACCGATATGATCATATTAAATGGTATAACCGCAAATATAATATATTTCCACATATAGTTTCCCTTATTTACCTCTCCAGGTAAAACATCAAGCATGCCTAATAAAGGTTCAACATTACCACCAAAATATAAATTAATATATTGCGGAATATTATAAAAATAATTAGCAACAACACCTGTAATAATCCATGCAAGAGAAGCTAAGCCTAATGACATTAGCACTGCATGTTTTTTATCTTTTAGTAAATTCATTGATATAGCTGCTACTACAACTGTCACAATCCCATTAAACAAGTCAGCTGTCTCTCCAACACCAGCGGTATGTGTTTGTAATAATTTAACCAAAAATCTTAGGAATACTACCGCTATTCCTTCTTTCCATCCTAGAATAAATCCACAAATCAAAATTGGAAGCATTGAGAAATTTATTTCCAAAAAGCTGGGAAAGAATGGTAGTGGAAATTTTGGAAAATAATAAAGCACACATGACATGGCGGCTAAAATAGCCATTAATACTAGTTTTTTTACATTTGTTTTCATCATTTTTTCTCCTTCTTTTTTTCATAGTAAGAAGTATAAAAAAGCCCCGCAAAATATAATAAATGCAGGGCAAAAAATATAACTTTTTACTATTTTCTTTCATCTAGACTTTACTATCGGTATTGGAATTTCACCAATTCATGCATTACGCTCGCGGACTTTACCGCCGGTCGGGAATTTCACCCTGCCCTGAAAATAATATTTAATTTTCGAATATATTCTATCACTATTTTTTGATTAGTCAATATTTTTTTTTGAATAAATGCAGCCACAATAATCTTGACGATATAAATCATATTTTTTGGAAAGCTCAATTGATTTTTTATATCCATCTTCTTTTTTGAAATCCGAATATAAAAATTTAACATTGATTTCATCTTCCAAAATATACCCTATTTCATTAATCCATAAAGAATTCTTGTGAGGGCTAATTGATAGAGTTGTTGTAAAAAAATCAAAACCTAATTCTTTAGCTAATTGTGCAGTTTTGACCATACGAAGTCTATAGCACTTGTAGCACCTTTTCCCACGCTCTGGTTCCATTTCCAATCCTTTGGATATTTCCTTAAATGCTTCGTCATAATCACCTTTTATTACCTCAACATTTAAATTCATCTTTTTAATCAGTCCAATTAATTCATCATAACGACGATTAAACTCCTCATATGGTTCAATATTGGGATTATAAAAATAAATCGTAATCTTAAAATATTGATTTAATAATTCTAAAACAGCACTTGAGCATGGAGCGCAGCAGGCATGAATAAGTAGACTTTTCCCATTTTGTTCTAACAAAAATTTTTTGAAATCCTTATATGAATTAATCATTGATACCACCAATCTTATTTTACAAGAATATTTTGATTTTGACAAGTTTTTATATACCATATATAAATTGACATTTTTTATAAAAAAATGTATAATAATCTAGTATGTATAAGGAGAGGATATAATGAGAATTGGTTTAGATATTGGTTCTACAACAATAAAATGCGTTGTCTTAAATGATAATGATGAAATAATATATAAATCATATGAGCGTCATTTTTCACAAATAATTCAAAAAACAATTGAAATTTTACAAGTTTTAAAAAAGAAAACATATGGTGAAAAAGTCATGCTTTCATTATCTGGTTCAGCTGGAATGGGATTTGCGGAAGGATGTAATATTCCTTTTGTTCAAGAAGTTTATGCCACAAGAATTTCAGCCACAAAGCTTAATGAAAATGTTGATGCCATCATTGAATTAGGTGGAGAGGATGCTAAAATCCTATTCTTAACAAATGGGCTTGAGGTTCGTATGAATGGTTCATGTGCTGGAGGTACTGGAGCATTCATTGATCAAATGGCTACTTTATTAAACATTGATCATAAAACAATGAATGATTATGCTAAAAATGCTAAAAAAATCTATAGCATTGCATCAAGATGTGGAGTATTTGCCAAAAGTGATATTCAGCCACTAATTAATCAAGGTGCTTTAAAGGAAGATATAAGTGCCAGTATTTTTTATTCAGTTGTCAACCAAACAATTGCTGGTTTAGCTCAAGGAAGGCCAATTACAAAGAATGTTTTATACCTTGGAGGTCCTCTTTCATTTTTATCTGAATTAAGAGCGGCCTTTGATAAAACATTGAATATCCAAGGGCAATGTCCAGAAAACTCGTTATACTACGTGGCTTTAGGAGCAGCCTTTTGTAGTAATGAGGTTGTCGATTTAGACGATGCTATTAGCAAATTAAAAAAATTTATATCTGTCCATCAATATCAAAGCATTGATCCTCTATTTAAAGATGAAAATGAATATAAAGAATTTATTGCTCGTCATGAAAAGAATCGCGTTGAAACAATCGGACTGGAGAATCAAAGTGGCGATGTTTATCTCGGAATTGATGCTGGAAGTACAACTATAAAATTAGTAATCATCAATAAAAATGGTGATATTCTTACTTCTTTATATCAATCTAATAGTGGAAATCCCATTCCAATCATCAGAAACTTTTTAGAGGATTTCTATACAAAATATCCAAATCTTACAATAAAATCAAGCGGTGTAACTGGTTATGGTGAGGATTTAATCAAGCATGCCTTTGGAATTGATTATGGAATTGTTGAAACAATGGCTCACTATACAGCAGCTAAAAAATTTATGCCTGATGTTGAGTTTATCATCGATATCGGTGGTCAAGATATGAAATGCTTCAAAATTAAAAATGGAGCAATTGATAACATCTTCTTAAATGAAGCATGCTCATCAGGATGTGGAAGTTTCCTTCAAACCTTCGCAAATGCCTTAGGATATTCAATTGAAGACTTTGCATCATTAGGTTTAAAAGCTGACCGTCCTGTTGATTTAGGTTCAAGGTGCACTGTATTTATGAATTCAAGCGTTAAACAAGCTCAAAAGGATGGTGCAAGCATTGAAAATATTTCAGCTGGTCTTTCCATTTCAGTTGTTAAAAACGCCTTATATAAGGTAATTAGAGCCACTTCTGCCAGTGAGCTTGGAAAACACATCGTTGTTCAAGGTGGAACCTTCTTAAACAATTCTGTTTTAAGAGCCTTTGAAAAGGAATTAAACCTTGAAGTTATTAGGCCAAACATTGCTGGATTAATGGGTGCTTATGGTGTTGCTCTATATGCTTCTAAAAAGGAAAAAGAAACATCAAACATTATTAACCTAGAGCAAATTAAAAAATTCAAGCATGAGGTTAAAAATGTAAACTGTGGTCTATGCAGTAACAATTGTACATTAACAGTTAACACCTTCATTGAAGGGAAAAAATTCATTAGTGGAAACCGCTGTGAACGTCCAATTACCAAAAAGGTTAATGATGCCACAATGAACATTTATGAATATAAGAGAAATTATTTAAGACATTATCAAGGAGTTAGAGGACATCGTGGTAAGATTGGTTTACCTTTAGCCTTGAATATGTATGAATTACTTCCATTCTGGCATACATTCTTTACATCTTTAGGATTTGAGGTTGTGGTCTCTCCATTCTCTTCAAGACAATTATATCTAGATGGACAAACTACCATTCCATCAGATACCGTTTGCTTCCCTGCAAAGCTTGTTCATGGACATATTGATTATTTAGTTAAACAAAATCTTAACTACATCTTCTATCCATGTATGACATATAACATTGATGAGCATATAGCGGACAACCACTATAACTGTCCAGTTGTAGCTTATTATCCAGAGGTTATCAAAGGAAATGTACCACAGGTTAAAAACATTACTTTAATTTCTGATTATATTGGAATTCACCGTAAAGAATTTCCAGAAAAAATGACAAATATTTTAAATAAATATTTTATTGATATCAAAAAAAGCGATGTCGCAAAAGCCACAAAGCTTGCGTTTGCAGAATATCACAAATACCTAAGTGATGTTAAGGATGAAGGTGAAAAAATCATCCAAAGAGCCCGTGCTGAACAAAAGCCAATTATCATTTTAGCTGGTCGCCCATATCATATTGATCCAGAGATTAATCATGACATTGATAAACTACTTACTAGCCTAAAGGTCGCAATAATCAGTGAGGATGTTATAAGCGATCGTGTTAAAGATTTAAAAGTAAATGTCTTAAATCAATGGACATATCATTCAAGATTATATGCCGCAAGTAAATATAGCACAACAACTCCGGATATGCATTTAGTTCAATTAGTAAGCTTCGGTTGCGGTGTTGATGCGGTCACAACTGATGAGGTAAGATCAATTCTTGAAGGTTCTGATCGCATATACACTCAAATTAAAATTGATGAAATTGCCAACCTTGGTGCAGTTAAAATACGCTTAAGAAGCTTATTAGCAGCTGTTAAAGAAAAGGAGGTTAAATAATGGAGTATCCTAAATTCACAAAAGAAATGCGTAAAACTCATACAATATTAATACCTTCAATGGCTCCAATCCACTTTTCATTTATCATCGATGTTTTTAAAAAATATGGTTATAATGCTAAGGTATTAGATAACTTTGGCCCAAGTGTTGTTAATGAGGGATTAAAGTATGTTCATAATGATACATGCTATCCAGCGTTATTAGTTATTGGTCAATTTATTGATGCCTTAAATAGTGGTAAATATGATTTAGATAAAACCGCCTTATTAATCACTCAAACTGGTGGTGGATGTCGTGCATCAAATTATATTCACTTATTAAGAAAAGCGCTTGTTAAAGCCGGATACGGAAATATTCCAGTAGTTTCACTTAATATGTCAAGGTTAGAAAAAGGATTCAAATTAACCATTCCAATGATTCGTTATATTCTAGCTGGAGTTGTCTATGGTGATATGCTAATGCTATTAAGAAATCAAGTTTCACCTTATGAGGTTCACAAAGGTGATGCCGAAAAGCTTACTCAAATTTGGATTGAAAGAATCATTGAATCTTTCAAGAAAAATAGTGGATATAAGGGAAAAGAAATTAGTAAAAATCTGAAGTTGATTGCTAAGGATTTCTCTTTGATTGAGATTAAAAAAGTTCCAAAGGTTAAGGTTGGAATTGTTGGTGAAATCTATGTTAAATATGCTGCTTTAGGAAATAATAATCTAGAAGAATTCCTTGCAAGTCAAGATTGTGAATATAATCTTCCAGGAATTATGAATTTCCTTTTATATTGTATTGATACAAGAATTGATGATATCAATTTATATGGTGGTAGTAAAATAAAGAAAAAAGTTATTACTATCCTTTTAAATATGGGATTAAAAATGGAATCATATATGCTTGATGCCTTAAAAGATTATCCACAATTCACCGCTCCTTCTCCTTTCCTTCACACTAAAATGTTAGTTCGTGATATTATTGGTTATGGTAATAAAATGGGTGAAGGATGGCTATTAACAGCGGAAATGGTGGAATTAATTGAATCCGGATATGAAAATGTTATTTGCACTCAACCATTTGGTTGCCTGCCAAATCATATTTGCGGTAAAGGTATGATAAGAAATATTAAACAAATCCATGAAAATGCCAATATAGTGCCAATTGATTATGACCCTAGTGCAACTAAAGTAAATCAAGAAAACCGCATTAAATTGATGTTAGCCGTTGCTAGAGAAAAATTATAGATATTAAAAAAACACAATGAATTAAATCTCATTGTGTTTTATTTTTTTATGAAACTGCTAAATAGTTTACATAGATTCCACTACCAGCTGAATATATGTAATATGTTCCGGCTGATAAAGTAAACGTAGTTATGGTTGCAGCTGTACCTGCTGTTGCAGTTTTTACAACACTTGTTCCGTTACTAATATTTAATGTTCTATTTTCAGTTGAATTTCCTGATGTTGCGATAATAGTTACTGTTTTTTCTTCACTAATAGTAAATGATATATAACAATCTTTGGTTGAACCAACACCACTAAACTTTAGAGCTTTAGTTGAAGTAATTCCATTTACTGTTACTTTATTATTTGATATACTAATTTTTTTAGTTCCGGGATATAATGTATAAATCCCCACAGTTTTTGTTCCAGTAAGATCTCCAGATAGGCTTGATAAATCTAATACTGTTGCATTTTCATCAACTACATCACTACCTGTATTTCCACTACCACCAGAACCTGAACCTGTATTGCCACCAGAAATTGCTCCTTCAAGTGTGCTTCCCTTTGGCCCTGATAAAATTGGTACATCAATTTTAGCTTGTTCTGCACTAGTTAAATATTCTACATCACTTACTTTATTTGTACTATCATAATAGAATTTTGATGAATCTGTATCAAACGTTGTACCATAAGTGCATGAATTTGCTACCGTTTCTTCTCTTGATGATACCTCAACACCAATCTTTAAATCACTGCTATCATATGAACATCCTGTTAAAACATTTTGATATAATTTAGCTTCTCCATTTGCATAGCTTGAGCTTGTCTTACATGTAAATGGATTTTTTGAATTTTCAAAATAGCATGCTTCCACAAAGGCATACGCACCTGCTCTTAAGCTTAAGCATGATCCTGAAATATCCTTATAATAATTATTATACATATGCATATTAGCTTGTCTACCTAATGGTAATCTTGAACCAACTTGATTATAGAAATTATGATGAAATGTAATATCTTTAGTCAAATTTGAATTACTACCACCCACAAGTCCGGTTTTCTTACAGCTATTAAATTCATTATAAGCTGCTGTAACGCCATGACAGAATTTTAAATCCATAGCTCCGTCACCACACGGTTTATCGCGCTCACCAGAAACATCCCAATTATTCTTTCCTTTATTAAATACGTTGTTATGAATCCAATAATTTCCAACATTATTTACATCACTGTTTGATCCTCCTTGGAAGCTGCATGCATCCTCAGGATAATCAGTAAATTTAATATTTTTTACTTCAATTGAGTTACATGAAGACCATGTAAATCCAAATTGATAGAATACTGCATCTGCTCCGATACCCTCAACAGTAACATTTTTAGCATTAGAAACATCTAACATATTTGTATATGAATCATCATCATATACTGTTCCTTTAGCATTTGGATAATCATTACCCTTATAAGTAGTAGTTTTCGCTGATGATGATGAATCAGACTGTTTAGATAATCCTGTTGCTGTTGTAATATAGTTATATGCTTTTCCCGCTTTTTTATCCATCAATTTAACTGTTAATCCAACCAAATTTTCACCTTGTGAAGTATCAAATGTATTTGTGAAGAATGCAGTATCTTGTGATGATGTATAATTAGAATTATCTGCAAGTCTTGGCTCATCAGATTTAGAATTCCATTGGTTAGTTTTAATTGTTCCTAAAATTCTAATAACAATTGGATAACTTGATTTAGATGCATTTTGTAAAATGTTAACTAAACCAGTATATGTTTTACTACCTAATGTAGCTGTCACTGTATTTTTGTTATCGTTATTAACATAAACTACAATCGCATTTGCCTTTAATGTTCCATCATTGTTATATGCTCCAACACCTGTTGAATTATTAAAATGAGCATATCCACTACGATCTTGAGATTGTACGGCTATATTTGTAATAATTTGAGTTTGATTACTTCCTGATATAATTTTTACATCATATGTTCCTTTTTTTATACCGACGATATCTACTGCTGCTTTGGTGTCATTAAATCTAATTAATTCACTATCAGCCTTTGTATATGTAGATTCTGATGATAATTTATAATATACACTAGAGTTTGCACCATTAGTGTCATTCCATACTGCACTAATTGACTCATTTAGCCCACTACATTCTGTCACAAAATTTACCTCTGAAGGCTTTGTTGTAGTGACATTACCAGTTGTTGTATCTTGCTTAATTGTTGTTGGCTTTTTAGTTGTAGTTGTTGCTTTTGTTGTAGTCGTTGCTTTTGTTGTAGTCGTTGTTGTTTGCATTTTATTTGTTGTTGTTTTACTTGAAGAAGTTGATGATTGCGTTTTATTTGTTGTAGTTTTATTAGTAGTTGAATTAACAGTTGTAGCTGTTGAAGCCTTAGTCGTTGTTGTCGTTGTTTTACTATTACCACATCCAACAATTCCTAGTACTAATAAAAACATTGCTATAAGTTTTTTCATAATATGCTCCTATTTTCTAAATAATTTTTTGGCATAGAACTGTGGTTCTGTTGTTAAATTAATTTTTAATTTCTTAAACACATTCTCATCAACATTCGGAAGA
Source organism: Anaeroplasmataceae bacterium (assembly GCA_016294165.1). Lineage (GTDB taxonomy): Bacteria > Bacillota_I > Bacilli_A > Acholeplasmatales > JAEDCM01 > JAEDCM01. The sequence goes on along the minus strand of JAEDCM010000007.1, from coordinate 8,537 downwards.
ATTACTGTAGAATGGGCCTCACATCCAGATAATTTATCAATTTGCTTCAAAGCTAAATCTGCTAATGGATTTGTAGTAGCGGAAATAGCTAAAGCAATTAAAACCTCATCAGCATGCAATCTTGGATTATGATTCTTCAACTTTTCAACTTTTAATTTTTGAATTGGTTCAATAATATTTGGTGATAAAAGCATTAAATCATCATTGATATGTGCTAAATACTTTAATGAATTTAAAATTACTGCCGCACTCGCTCCAAGTAGTGATGATGTTTTAGCAGTAATAATTGTTCCATCATGTAACTCAATTGCCACCGAAGGTGTGTTACTTTCTTCTTTTTTATCTAAAGCTGCTTTAACACATTTACGATCATTAACTGAAATATTTAATTGACTCATTAATACAGCAATCTTATCACATGCTTCTTGCGTAACCTTACCATTACGACAATCACATAAAGAATTTAAATATCTTCTGATGATTTCATCCTTACTTGCCTGACAAGCTGCCTCATCATCCACAATGGCAAATCCTGCACAGTTTACACCCATATCAGTTGGTGACTTATATGGACTACTTCCATATATTTTTTCAAACATTGATTTAACAACAGGAAAAACCTCGACATCACGATTGTAGTTGACCGCAAGAAGGTTATATGCCTCTAAATGGAATGGATCAATCATATTAATATCATTTAAATCAGCTGTTGCAGCTTCATAAGCAAGATTTACTGGATGTTTTAAAGGTATATTCCAAATTGGGAATGTTTCATATTTAGCATAACCAGCATTAATTCCTCTTTTATGCTCATGATATAATTGTGACATACATGTTGCCATTTTTCCAGAACCAGGTCCTGGTGCAGTAATTACTACAACTGGTTTAATAGTTTCTATATACTCATTCTTTCCAAATCCATCTTCACTTAGAATCAATGGAATATTATGTGGATATGAATCGATTTTATAATGAAGATATGTTTTAATACCTAGATTATTTAACTTTGTTCTAAATTGATCAACTGAATTATGTGGTTGATATTGCGTAATAACTACACTACCAAAATATAATTCTGATTCTCTAAAAGCATCAATCAATCTTAATACTTCACTTTCATAGTTGATTCCTAAATCACTACGAACCTTATTCTTTTGAATATCTAAAGCATTAATAGCAATAACAATTTCCACAGAATCCTTGATTGTTTTTAACATTTTAAGCTTTGAATCTGGATAGAAACCAGGTAAAACTCTTGAGGCATGATAATCATCAAATAATTTACCTCCAAATTCTAGATAAAGCTTATTCCCAAAAAGTTTTACTCTATCTAAAATGTTTTTTGATTGCAATTCTAAATACTTTTCATTATCAAACGCTAGTCCCATTTTTTCCCTCATCTCTTAATCGTTTTTTTTAAAATAATAAAAAAATCACTATATCCATAATACAATATTATTCCTTATTTTTAAAGCATAAAATTACAAAATTTTTTATTTTTTTATTGTCTAAAATCACATATCTTGTACTTCACATAATTTTTATACAAAATTGTTATATGATATTTTTATGGATGTAAATAAAATGATAGGAATATCGCAATTTCAGAAACAATAGGCAAAATAATAAAAGCAATTTGTGCACATATAAATTTCTTATTTTCTCCATTTGCTTTATGATATAGAATATATCCAATAATACTAAAAAGTAAAGAAACTCCATTACCAAATAATCCTAGAGTAAAAATAAAAACAAGAATAGGCACTAAAGCAAGCTTATACTTATCATCTCCATTTGAATTCAAATAATTTTCATGATAATCAATCCATAATGATGCAAAAGTAAAAAACACTATTGCATAAATAATAATTGAAGCAACAAATAAAATTTTTGAGGCTTTTTTCATATATATATCCCTCCCATAATATAGAACATTAAGATATGATTTTTATATATTTGATTATACAAGAAATCTTAATTTTTGTAAATAAAAGCCAATTGTCCATAAAGGATAATTGGCATATAAATTATCTATTATTGATTGCGTCAATTGGTTGTTTCATAGCAATCTTATAAACTGGAATAGCTGAAGCAAGGAATGCAACTAATAATGAAACTACTGCAATATATAATACTTGTCTTATTCCAAAGATTAGAATTGTAATCTCTAATCCCATATCTGATCTTAATGTTGAATTAATTAATTTAACAACAATGAATGTTGCAATTGCAGATAAAACAAAGTTAATAAAAGAAATTACCAATGATTCATTAAAGAAAATGCTAAATACATCCTTCTTTCTAGCTCCAATAGCACGTAGGATACCAATTTCACGCTTCTTGTATGAAATCGATACACTAATAAAGTTAGCAAGCATTAATCCAGCAAATACCGCAAAGAATATTCCCACATATAAGAAAATCTTTGATGTTATTTCAATGAATGAATTTGCAAAATCAATTGAATCCATTACTGAATTACTTATTTGCATATGAAATTTAGCAATTTTATCATCTTCTAATCTATAATGATCTTTAACAAGCTCTCTTAAAGATGATTCATCATCAGGAAATGTTACTAATGCTCTTTCATATACTCCATCAATATGATCAGTATAGAATTCATCAGACCCAATTAAATAATAATCAGCGCCATATAAGTAAGAATCATCATCTAAATTTAAATATAAGCCTACAATTCTTTTTGACGTACCTGGAATAATTTCTCCATATAATAAATCACCAACATAAATATTCCACTTATCCTCATATTTTAAAAGCCAGTTTTTAAACTCTGTACTTCTGATAATTGTATTTTGATTCAACATACTATTGATACTATTTCTATAGGACTCAAACAACAAATATTCATCAGTGCTGTAGAAATTAGAATCAGCATTTCCTTTTTCTTCCATATATCTTGTAATTTCATCAAATGCAAATCTAAAGTCAAGAACAAACTGATCATTATTTAAGCTATCTAATGAAGAATATTCTGATTTAAATAATACATTACTTGGATCATATTTTACCGAACGATTAAAATATAGTTCTGATTTATATTCATACCCATCAAAATCAGAAAAAACTGAATAGAACATATATTCATTAGAATAAAAATTCAATTGGGCATAATCAGCTTTATTTGACTCAATATATCCAGGAGAAACGAATAATAGAGAATGAAGACCATCATTTAATGAATCCATTAACTTTGTCATTTTTGTATATTCTGTTCTACTAATCTCGCCATATCCTTTTTCAGCTCTTTCCTTTAAAGACTCATATTTACTAGAATCTAGCTTTGTATCAACAATACCCACAATCTTTAAATATACAGGATTGTAATAATCATTCATGCATATATTCATTCCAATTACATCATTATAACTTGTAACTGATTTTTTTTGGATATTATCAAAAATAATAACTTTTATCATGAATGAATTCTCAAATGTATATTCATCACTCCAAATTAAGTTTTCATTTGTAAGTTCAAATAAATCCTCTACTCTTTCAAGCTTTTTAGAAGTATCATATAAAGAAAAATATCTTCCAGATGCTAAAAATTCTTCCTTTTTCATTGTTGAATAATCTGATGGTTCAATTAATGTTAATTCGGATAACTCAATTTTACCATTACTGTTATTATCATTAAACTTATAAATGAACATAATTAATTCATCTAAGGACTTTTTGTATTCTTTTTGCTCAATACCACAAGCCTCATATAATTCATAAGTATATTTTGTAATGGCAATTTCGTTTAAAGCACCATTTGGTAATCTACCAGCAACAAGTTCACAACCAAAATTACTTAAATCATCTTCATCAAATTCAATTAATCCCATGATTCTTTCAGAATAATAACTTCCTGACATTACATCTGTTAGAACTGCAGTATCATCCGCAAGTGAATACTCCAAATTATCCCCAAATGGTGATTTAAATACCGGCTTAGCTGACAATCCAGTTCTAGCTTCAAACTCCTCTAATTGCTCATCATTTAATCTAGAATTTGAATAATAGTAATCATGTTTCAATTCTCCATTTTCATAGTATGAGTATTCATTTCTTTTATAACCTACATAATTCAAAACATTATAATCACTATCAACAAGTGATTGAACAGTTGTATTTACCTTGTTATAACTTGCTAATGTATCTGATAATCCAAACAATGTAAATGAAACTAAGGATAGTAAAATAGTAAAAAACAATCTAACCGGTTTTGTTTTTAAACTACTAGCACCCATTTTAAATGAATCACGATATCTAAGTTTTGATTTTATAAATTTCAACTTACTCTTATCATATAATGTATTGCTAAAATCATCAGGTTTTGTCTGATTAAAAACCTCTGTATGACCTTCATCAGAAATCTTATTAATCTTCTTAAATTTGTTATTATTTACTTCACTACATGAAATAATTTTTTCAGAATTTGAGCTATTTAAAATTGAAACAATCTTCTTTATATCTTCTTCAGAAACCGTATGATTAGGCGCAATTCTAATAATTCCATCACCAATTAAATTTATATTTTCTGATATCCCTTCAGGCTCAACAAATCTCTTTGTTTCATCAGATAATATTACACCATCCTTCATCTCAATAATACGATCTGCATATATCTCTGCATATTCTCTATCATGAGATACAATGATTACTAGCTTTTCTTTTGACAATTTTTTTAATGTATCAAATACTTGAGCACCTGTTGTAGAATCTAGAGCACCAGTTGGCTCATCAGCAATAATAATCTCTGGCTCCTTAATAAGTGCACGGGCAATCGCAACTCTCTGCTTTTGACCACCAGAAAGCTCATTTGTTTTTCTCGATGCTTGAGCACCTAAATCAACCAAATCTAATAATTCTTGAACCTTTTCAGGTGTTGCTTTTTTCCCTTGAAGTTCCAATGCCAAAGCAATATTTTTTTCAATATTAAATTCGCTTAAAATATTATACTCTTGAAAAATAAAACCAATAAATGTATTTCGATAACTATCAAAGTCACTTCCACTAAATTCCTTACTAGATTTTCCTTTAATAATGATTTCACCACTATCAAATTTATCTAGTCCACCAATAACATTTAGTAGTGTTGATTTACCGCACCCTGATTTACCAAGAATGAAAACCATACCTTTTTCATCAAACTTAATAGAAACATCCTTTAAAGCTTGAACAGGCTTACCTTTTTTTGGATTATAAGTTTTAACAATATTTTTTAATTCTAACATATCCATATCCCCCCTATATTCAGCATAATTATACTATATTTTTGCAAAACTGTACCTAAAAATTTAAAATATTAAGTTTCTTTTTACATTCATCCCAAGGCATTGGCTTAGAATAATAATATCCTTGAATGAAATCGCATTTATTTTCTATTAAGAATTGAACTTGATCATCAAATTCAACTCCCTCCGCAACAACCTTCTTGCCAAGCTTATGACATAATTCAATGATTGATGAAACAATGATTTTACTATCAGAATCAAATCCTTTAGTTCCTTTAAAAAATCTACTATCTATTTTAATTATATCAAAATCAAGCTCTTGAATAATGTTTAAAGAACTATAGCCACTACCAAAATCATCCATTGAGCATGAATATCCTTCCTCGTGCACATTAAGAATGAATTTAACAAAAGATGCCATATTTTCCATAATTAGTCCTTCAGTTATTTCAAATTCAATCAATTCATGAGGGACATCATATTTCTTTACAATAGCCGAATACCCACTTAAGAAATCTGGATTAATAAAATGCTTTTTACTTAAATTGATAGAAATCGGAACTATTTTCTCAGCATTATCAATTGATTCTCTTATTTTCTTACATACTTCTTCAAATACATATAAATCTAAATCAATAATGAAGCCATTTTCCTCAAATAAACTTATAAACTTCCCAGGAGGCACTATACCTTTTTTATCTTTATTCCATCTTACTAATGCTTCAGCACCAGACCAAGCGTTATTACTTATATCTCTTTTAAGTTGAAAGTAGACCTCAAACTCATGATTAATCAGTGCATGTGGAGCTGCAGCAAGATATTCAGCATTTTCCTTTTCTACATCATACATACTATCACTAAAATATGAAATATATGAGCTATGGTAATTACCATCTAACATTTCTTCTGCAAATTTAGAACGGAAAATTTCATCATCTATACTATCAATATTTTCAAATTTTGTAATTTTAATTCCCATTGATAATAAAGTAGTATTAGGATTTTTATAAAACTTTTCGCTTACCATTCTATTGAAATTAACTAATAATTCTTCTAATTTACTAGTGCTATCATATTTAATACATAATTCAAAATGATCAGCCCCAATATAACTATATATACCATAATCTTTAAAATAGCTATCAATATCTTTCGAAATATCAACAATTAGTTTCTCAGCGTGATCAACACCTTGAAGCTGATTAATCGATTTAAAGTTAATGATATTAAAATAACAGAAGGCATATGTGCTCTTTGTTCTTTTTAATAGTGCATAAGAATCATGCTTAAATTGTTCAAATTTTAACAATCCAGTTCGATCATCATAAGCCAAAATTCTTTTAGCTTTAATTATTTTATAAACTAACGTTATTGTACCTAATAAAACCGTAACCAATAATAAAAGTATTGAAATAATTAACGCAAGATTAGCTAAGCTAGTGACACCTTCTATTTGATATACTAATTCCTCTTTTGGCGCCATTACAACTAATCTTAGATTTAATTTCTCAAAATTCTTATTATTATAATCTTTAATATCTGAAGTATAAACCTCAAAGTCTTCTTCATTAGACTTTAATTCAACAATCCTTGTATCCCTTGATTGCAAAATTGCAGTATATTCTTCTAAATCAAAACTACTAGTGAAACATGTACTAAAATCACTAATAATATTTGTAGTAAATATATCAGAATACTTCTCGCTTGTCTTAGCAATAATTGTTCCATCAGTTTTCACTAATAAAATTGATGCAGAAGAATTATAAATGCTTGAACCAATACTTTTTGAAAAGGTTTCTACTAAAATAGAACCAACAATTCCTTTTATACTAGAATCACTTGAATCATATTTATAACAAAAATATATGCTTTCATTATCATTTGAAATGTCAATTGTCAAAGAAATAGCACTTTCATCATAAACAACTAATGAACTTGCAACACCTAATTTTTTTTCAATATCAGTTTCTGAAAAATAATATCCATCTTCCTTAATAAACCCAATCTTATCAAATGAAGAGCTTGGAAGATAAGCCTCAATTATCTCATAATTAGTTTTTGTTGGATTTTTATTCTCTAGTAAAAGTTTTAGTGCGTTTAATTGATTCTCTTTATCATCAATTGAAAATGAAACATATTTGTTAATTTCCGTTGATGAATTTGTAATTCTTTTTACCGCAACATCATCTCTAAATCTCTTTGTTTTATTGGAGAAATTAATAAAAAAATAGGATGTGAGTAAAGTAATGATTAAAGTAAAGATAATGAAAAAGATGGAACATTTATATTTAATAGATATGATATCCTCTTCAATTCCACGCTCATCTTTTTTCATAAATAAACATTTTACTGAATCTATAAATTTCATCTTTTCACCCCACACAAAACTGTAAAGCTGTATATTTTATTTTATTATACCATTTTTTTACGTTTTTTGCTATAATATGACAATTTTTTAATTATATATTAAAAACAATTTTGAATTTTTTATCGTTATATGTTCAATATTAACCTACTACATAATTGAAAATAATGTAAAAATGTCGTATAATTATTAATTAGCGAGGTGAAGCATATGAAAAAATCATTAATAATAAAAAAATTATTAATTGCTTTTGGAATATTTGTAACTATTCCATTGGGTAATCTATCTCATCTGTTTGATCCTATTTTTGACTCAATTCAATATGGGCAAAAGACAAAACAATTCAATTATGATTTTCAGGTTATATATTATATTGTCATGATTGTTGTGGCATTCGTAGTTATTAAAAAACTATTAAATCGCAATATTTTTATTGGTGATGAAAAATCCAAGGAAGAATTATCTTTAAAAAGGACAATCACCCTTTATCTTTTAGTGCTAATTCCTATTTTAATTATTAGTGCTATCTGTGGATGGACCTTTAAACCGCTATATGATTTAGGTGATAGATACACTGGTTTAGAAATGCGACTTATCTTTATGCACTATTTGATAACTATTCTTTGTTATGTTTTGATGCTTATGATTATGATTTTAACTCAAGAGGTCTTTGAAGATTTAATCAAAACCAAATATCCTATTCCTTATGGAGGAATTATCTTTATTCTAACTTTTGGAATCTATCAATTATTCTTAGGTATTTCTAGCTTTTATGGAATCTATTTATTATTTGGATTATTATATGGCTATTTATATCTATTATCAAATCGTAATTTTAAAAGAACATTTATTATGATGGTTATTTTATTCTTACTTTAGGAGCCTACTATAAATAAATCAAGAGATATTTGAAAAAAATATTTTGTAAT
>JAEDCM010000029.1 GCA_016294165.1 Anaeroplasmataceae bacterium | reverse complement strand
ATTTGTTTTATACACATTCTATAATGATGTTGCAGTATAATATTAGATTCCCCTTTTTAGGGGAGTCTTTCTTTAAAAAATGAGGTGATATCTTGGAAAAAACTAAACGAACAAAAACACAAAAGTTATATATTTTATGTCGTATTCTAGTTGTATTGTTACTATTAACATCTACGATATCAATATTTTTATCACATGATATATCAGACTCATCAAAGAGTAGAAATGTTTTTGTGGCAACTCAAAGTTTTTTATTATTAATATCTTCATTTGTTCCAAGTTATCTTGAGAAGAAATGGAATGTTGATATACCTAATTTTTTAGAGATTATCTTTTTATTATTTTGCATTTGTGCAATGTTTCTTGGCGAAATATGTGAATTTTATAAAAAAGTATTTTGGTGGGATTCAATGCTTCACACCTTAAGTGGTGGATTACTGGCAATTTTAGGATTCTCAATTATTCGAATATTGAATAATCGTGAAAGTAAGGATTTTAATTTAAGTCCAATATTTGAATGTGTCTTTGTTGTGTGCTTTTCAGTAATGCTTGGAGTGGTATGGGAAATTGTTGAATATGCCGCAGATGGTATTACAGGAAGTAATATGCAAAGGTATATGGATAATTATGATTCATCGATAATATTTTCTGGAAGAAGAGCATTAGCTGATACAATGAAGGATTTAATTCTTGATGTTATTGGCGCAACAGCGGTCTCAACTTTAGGATATTTTGATTTAAGTTTAAAAAAAGGTTGGATTAATAAATGGCTATTTAGAATAAATAGCAAAAATAATATCGAAAACAGTGAGGAAAATTAAAAAAAATATTGAATAATCATTTCTTAAATGATAAAATAAAAAAGAACGTAAAGTAAAACTGAAAGGAAAGATATAAATGGCATATAAAAAGGATTCTGTTAAATTAGGGAAATCAGCCTATATCTCTATTTTATGCGTATTAATTGCTGTTATTATAGCTATCATTTTATTAATACCAAATGAAAAAAGAAGAATATATAATGCTTATAATGGTGCACTACCACTAGAGCATGTAATGGATAAAGTAGATTTTGATGATTTCAAGAGTGCGATTGGTAAAGAAAAATATACTTATGTATTTATCGGTACACCAAGCAATGAAACCGCAAAATCTTTAATTACTACTGTTAATACAGTTGCTGAAGATAATGATGTTAAGAAAGTTTATTATTTAGATAGCGATGATTTATCAAATAAGGAAATTGAAAAATTAAGAAAAATGCTTATTGAATTAGATGGTATGGATAAGATTTATGAGGAAACTAAAGACGTAGTTTTTCCTGATGTATTAGTGTGCTATGATGGAAAAATTGTTAACTCATTTCAAAAATATAAACTATCACTAACAGAACATTCTTGGACTGATGAGCAAATCATTAAAAATCAAATTTTTAAGTTTAATAAATAATGATGCATTGTGCATCATTTTTTAACGTTTTAAGGAGGGTTATTATGAACATTCGTAATATTGCAATTATCGCCCACGTTGATCACGGGAAAACAACACTAGTAGACCAATTATTAAAAAAATCAGGAACATTTCGAAGCAATGAAGAATTAGTTGAAAGAGCGATGGACTCAAATGATATTGAAAGAGAAAGAGGAATCACTATTTTAGCTAAAGCTACTGGAATTAATTATAAGGATTATCGTATTAATATTCTTGATACTCCAGGACACGCTGACTTTGGTGGTGAGGTTGAAAGAATTATGCATATGGTTGATGGAGTAATTCTTTTAGTTGATGCCTATGAAGGATGTATGCCACAAACTAGATTTGTTCTAAAAAAAGCTTTAGAAGCTAATACAACACCAATTTTAGTTATAAACAAGGTTGACCGACCAGCTGCTCGTGTTTTAGAGGTTGTCGATGAGGTTTATGAATTATTCATTGAATTAGGAGCTAATGATGAACAATTAGATTTCCCAATTGTTTATGCCTCAGGCTTAAAAGGAACATCAAGCCTAGATCCTGATGTTAATACCCAACAAGAAACAATGGATCCTTTATTTGAAACAATTATAAATACCATTCCATCACCAGTAGAAGATATGTCTAATTTACAATTACAAATTGCCTTATTAGACTATAATGATTATGTAGGAAGAATTGGAATCGGAAGAATTACTAAAGGAAGCATAAAGGTTAATCAAAATGTTAGCTGCATTAGAAATGATGGAACTGTAAAACAATTTAGAATTCAAAAACTTTTTGGATACTTTGGTTTAAAAAGAATAGAAATAACCGAAGCTAAAGTTGGTGATATTGTTGCTATTGCGGGACTTAGTGATATCATGGTTGGCGAAGTAATTTGTGAACCAGATAAGCTTGACCCAATGGAAACATTACATATTGATGAACCAACATTACAAATGACTTTTTCAGTAAATAATAGCCCGTTTGCCGGACTTGAAGGAAAACACTTAACAGCTAGAAAGCTTGAAGAAAGATTATATCGTGAAACGCAAAAGGATGTAAGCTTAAAGGTTGAAAGAGTTCCTGGTGAAGAATCATGGATTGTTTCTGGACGTGGAGAATTACACTTATCAATTTTAATTGAAAATATGCGTAGAGAAGGATATGAATTACAGGTATCGAAGCCAGAAATCATTGTTAAAATGATTGATGAAGAAAAATATGAGCCTTATGAAGAGGTTTTAATTGAGGTTCCTGAAAGCTGTGTTGGAAATATTATTGAAGCCTTAGGAGCTCGTGGAGGAATCATGGATCAAATGACAACCTTCCAAAACCAAATTAGATTAAGATATATCATCCCATCACGTAGCCTAATCGGCTTTATGACGGATTTTATGACTTTAACAAAAGGATATGGTATTATTTCTCATACCTTCCTTGAATATCGTAAAATGGAAGCTATGAGCCTTGGAGAAAGAACTAATGGTGTTTTAGTCGCAAGTGAAACTGGAAAAACAACGGCTTATGCTTTAGGAAATCTAGAGGATCGCGGAATTATGTTTGTTAATCCAGGTGTTGATGTTTATGAAGGAATGATTGTTGGAGAATCTAACAAGAATTTAGATTTAGCTGTTAATGTTGTCAAAGCTAAACAATTAACAAATACACGTAGTGCCACTAAAGACAATACAATTGTTTTAAAAAGACCACGTCAAATGTCATTAGAAGCCTCACTTGATTATTTGAATAATGATGAATTATTAGAGGTTACTCCTCATAGTATTAGATTAAGAAAAAGAATTCTAAATACTGTTGAAAGAAAGAAATTCGACTCTAAAAAGAATATGGAAGAATAGGTTAAATGCCTATTCTTTTCATTATTTTAAAATGACTATTTTTAAAATTATAATTATATGATATAATTATATGGTAATTATTAATGAATGGGTGTGAAAACATGATTAATGAATTAAAAATTGAAATAAAAAAGGCTTTAGAAGCGTTTTTTAAACAAAATTATGATTTAGAAATTAACATTGTGGTTGAGGAACCTAAAAAGGCGGAAATGGGAGATATTTCAATCCCATCATTTAGTGTTGTAAAAGCCTTAAGAAGACCACTACCAGAATGTGCAAATATTATCAAGGATGAGGTTGTTAAATTTGATTATGTGCTTGATGCGAATGTGATGGGGGGGTTTGTCAATTTAACCATCAATAAATCATATGTTTCATCATGCATTTTAAAACAAATTTTAGATGAAAAAGAAAATTATGCAGGAAGCGAAAAGAACGGAAAAAATATTGTGATTGATTACTCATCACCTAATATTGCTAAACCATTTTCCATTGGACACCTTCGCTCAACAATCATTGGTCATTCATTAAAGCTAATTTATTTAAAAGCTGGATATAATGTCATTGGAATTAACCATTTAGGAGACTGGGGAAGTCAATTTGGTAAAGTAATTGTGGCCTATAAAAAATGGGGTAGCGAAGAATCAGTAAAAGAGGATTCTTTATCGGAATTAGCCAAATTATATGTAAGATTCCATCAAGAAGCCAAGGAAGATCCAAGCCTTGATGATGAAGCTCGTGAGGTTTTCATGAAGCTTGAACAAGGAAATGAGGAATACTTAAAGCTTTGGCAGTGGTTTAGAGCTGAATCAGTAAAAGAAGCAATGAATCTATATGAAATGCTTGATGTAAGCTTTGATTCATATAATGGAGAGGCCTTCTTTAATGATAAAATGGATGGTGTAGTAAAAGAATTAGAAGAAAAGAATCTTTTAGTCCTAGATGATGGAGCTTCCATTGTTAAGCTTGATGATGATATGCCACCAGCCCTAATCAAACGTCGTGATGGCGCAAGCTTATATATTACTAGGGATTTAGCGGCTGTTTTCTATCGCAAGAAAACTTACAGCTTTGATAAATGCTTATATGTTGTTGGAAATGAACAAAAATTACATTTCAACCAATTAAAAAAGGTAATTGAAAAGATGGGATATGATTATGGTGAACAAATATATCATATCAATTTTGGATTTGTCTTAAGAAATGGAAAAAAAATGTCAACACGTGATGGTGGAGTTACAACCCTAAAGGATGTTTTAAATGAAGCTATTAAAGCGGCATATAATCAAATAAATATCAAAAATCCAAGCCTAGAGGATAAAGAAAATATTGCCAAAAACATTGGAGTTGGAGCTGTAATCTTCAATGATTTAAAAAATCATCGAAGCTTAGATTATGAATTCAACATTGATCAAATGTTAAAATTTGAAGGACAAACTGGACCATACATTCAATACACTGGCGTGCGTATTAATTCAATTTTAAGAGAAAATAAAATTGATGGAAAAATCAATTATGATGTTTTCTTAAAACAACATTACTTTGATGTTGTTAAATTGTTAGACCAATTTAAGGATATGATTAATCGTGCGATCAATGAAAATGCTCCAAGTGTGATTTGTAAATACTTACTTTCAATAGCTCAAGAATTTAACGTATTCTATGCTAAAGAAAAGATTTTAACAGATGATTTAGAGACTAGAAATGCTAATTTACTTTTGATCACTGCCGTTAAGATTGTTTTAGAAGAAGGTTTAAGATTAGTTGGGATTAAGAGTTTAGAGAGAATGTAATAACATGGATGAAAAAAAGAGTAGTAAGCTATGGCTTAATATAATAATTGTATTAATAATCCTTGTTTGCTTAATTGTTTGGGTTATTAGTCAAAATGATATAACTGATGTTATAAATTCGATTAAAAATGCCAATATTGGATATCTATTAATGGGAATAGGGATTATTGCCATCTATTGGATATGTAATGCGTTAACGCAAACAATTATTGTTAAAAAGAATGAAAATATAAAGATTAAGGACGCAATGCATATTGCGAATGCCGCCCAGTTTTACAATTGTATCACACCATATCAGGCTGGTGGGAATGCTTTTATGGTTTTATATTATCATCGATTAGGAATAAAACCAGAAAAATCAATTGGCTATGTGGTGATGAGTTTTATCATTCACCAGCTAGCCTTAAATATCTTATCAATTTTGGCCGTAATTCTTTATTTCAACTATATTAAAAATGAGATTGATGGATTATGGGTTATGGTCATCATTGGATTTGTAATTAATTTTTCTATATTGGCTTTTCTATTTATGGTCGCAAGCTTTGCTTGGTTTAGGAAATTCGTGATTTTCTTATTATCAAAGATTTTAAGCTTAAAGCCTTTTAGAAATAAGAAGGATGAAATATTAGAAAGCAGTAATCAAAAAATAATGGAATTTCAAACAGGATTTAAAGAATTGTTCAATCATAAGATGATGTTAATGATAACTTTAATGGTCAAAATAATTGGACTTATCGCTTATTTCATGACTCCGTTTTTCGTGTTTTATGCCTTAGGTGTGCATGTAGGAATTGAAAAGATGTGGTTTATCATTTGGATGAGCGCTTTTGCCTTTGTGATTATGAGTTACATGCCAACTCCCGGAGCGGCCGGAGGGGCGGAATGGGCTTTTAATCAAGTATTTATTAGTTTACCTGGAGTTTCCAAAGTGCTTGCCGCAACGGCCACATTATTATGGCGCTTTGTGACATATTACTTAAGTATGCTATGTGGACTATTAAGTGTATTTTTGTTTGAAAGAAGAAAAGAGGAATAAGTATGAGAATAGGGATCTTTACTGATAGCTATATACCACAAGCCAATGGAGTTGCGACTTCAACTTACATGCTTGTCTTAGGATTGCGTGAAATGGGGCACGAGGCATATGTTATTACGACAAATCATCGTAATAATCATGAGGAGTTCCCATATATCATTCGTCTAGATGGTTTTAATGTTCCTTTAAAGGCTTTTGATGGATTTCAATTTGTCTTAAGGTGCGGGAAGCATTTTAATTTAATTAAGGAAATGAATTTTGATATTATTCATATTCATACCGAATTTTCAATTGGACATTTTGGCCTTTATTGTGCACGTAAGCTTAAAATTCCATATTTATATACAATGCATACGATGTATGAAGAATATATGCACCATGTCATTAAGCATGGTCAAAAGCTCTTAAGAAAACCATATTTAGCATTTGTCAAAGATCGTATTACGGCCTTCTCTAGTGGAGGAGCGGTAATTTTACCGCATATTAAGGTTAAAGAGATGTTTGATCGCTATGGGATTAAAACCTATCAAGAGGTTATTCCTACGGGCTTAGATTTGACGAAATTCAGCCGTTCTACTTATAAAGAAGAAGATATTAATGCTTTAAAGGAAAAACTCAATATTAAGGATAAAAAGGTCTTATTATATATTGGTCGTTTAGCCTTAGAAAAATCATTAGATTTAATTATTGAACAGTTTGCGAAAAGAACCGATGATTTAGTTTTATTGATTGTTGGATGTGGTCCGGTTGAAGAGGATCTAAAGAAACAAGCTAAAAGATTAAACATCAGCCATAAGGTTATTTTTGCAGGATATGTCCCATGGGTAAATATTGGCATTTATTATCAATTAGGAGATTGCTTCATCAATGCTTCAAAATCTGAAACACAAGGATTAACTTATACTGAAGCTTTATCGGCGGGACTACCTGTTGTTGTTAGATATGATACGAATTTAGATGGATTAATCACCGATGGTGAAAATGGACTATTTTACAACGAAATGAGCGAGTTTAATAGTAAGATTGATTATCTATTTAAAAATGATGAAGTCTTGTCCAAAATCAAAAATAATGCGGTTAGCTCAGTAGCAAAATACTCTAAGGAGATTTATGCCCAAAACTGCTATAAATTATATGAGAAAGTATTAGGTGAAAAATAATGGAACAATTTAATTTAAATGATTTATTTGAAATTGAAATGAATGATGGAAGAAAGATTACTTTAGCGTTTGCTAAGGATATCGCGCCTATCACTGTAAAAAATTTCAAGAATTTAATTGAAAAAAAGCATTTTGATGGTTTAATTTTCCATCGTGTCATTAAAGGGTTTATGATTCAAGGTGGAGGAGTAGATGTTAATCTTAAACCTCGCAGATCAGAAGAAATCAAAGGAGAATTTGCATCTAATGGAATAAAGAATGATATTCTTCATAAGCGTGGAGTAATTTCTATGGCCCGCACTATGGTTAAGGATTCAGCGACATCACAATTTTTCATTATGCATCAAGATGCTCCACATCTAGATGGTGAATATGCAGCCTTCGGTATGGTTATTGAGGGAATGGATGTTGTGGATAGTATTGCCAATACAAGAGTTAATCATTATATGGGTGATGTCCCTTATGAACCACAAATCATTAAGACGATTCGTTTAAAGTAAACTTCTTAATGATCATTAATAATACAATAAAAATAATGTTAATTAACATACCTATTAGTAGGTATGTTTTTTTATATACAAACTTATTGTATAAGACAATTTGTGAAAACAAATAAGCAATTAAAAAAGATAAAAAGCTTGAAATAATGCGATTTTTTAAATAATATTTATAACTAAATATACATTTTATATATGGATAAATTTGTGCGTGAATTGATAATGATCCAAAGGAGATGAAGGATGAAATCAGACTAATCTTAATGGAATAATCGATATTTAAATTGTTAAAAATATATAATCCATTGGTGATTTCTAATAATGGATATATATAGTCAAAAAATGCTAAATTTAGCATTCTAATTAGTGATAAAATAATTCCAGAAAGAATAATTATTGCACCAATATTAACCATACTATCAACGGTTTTATAAGTTGATGAATAGAACTCATTAATAAGGTTTATTTCTTTTTTATTTAGAATATTAGTTTCTTTAGGTGGGTTATAATTAAATGCCGCAATTAAAAGATTACTAATGATATTAGAAGTTATGATAATGAAAAAAACATAAATATTTTTAAATAAATAACCAGAAACATAGCTTAAAATAAATCCTAATGATAGATAGTTGTTAAAGCTTATTAGATGCTTGGCCTCATGGTAATCAATTTCATCATTATGATATTTTTCCATAATGGTTTTAATGGTTAATGGATTACCGATTAAAATGGATGATAGAAGAATAAGGATCGATGAATCATAATTTAAATGAAATATTTTTTTAAAAAAATTTTTTATTTTTCTAGGTATTATATTAGTAAGGTTGTATTTTAATAATAAATCAAACAAGATGCTATAGATAAACATCATTGGCATGATATGAAATAAAAAAAGTTCTGAAGAACTTAAAAAAGATTCTGTGACAATATCTTGATTGATAGATACTACAATTATCAAGATTAAAATTAAAAGCATATAATCACCATAGAATTATATGCTTAGCTTAATATATAAATGACATCTCCAGGATTTAAAATAGCATTTTCAAGATTGTTAATTCTAATTAGCATTCCAAGTTTATTATTGGTTTTAACCGCAATTTTATATAACGAATCTCCTGGTTTTACAACATAAGGTATAAGGATTCTTCTTAAAGGAATTTTTAACATCATTGGTTCAGTAATAAATCCATTTGTTAAGCCATTTATCCTTTTTATATCTTCAATATTTGATTCAAATTTATGACTGATATCTCTTAGATTCTCATTAACATAAGGCATATAACTGATGAATTCTTTATTGCGATAAGGAATCTTTAAAGTTTGATCGATTTTTAGATTATCCGTTTTAAGATTGTTATATTCTTTAATTTCATTAATTGGTATTCCAGTCTTATTACTAATTTTGTATAGGGAATCATTTTTCTTTACGGTATAGTAGTAGAAATTATTATAGCTATAGTCGTACCCCAAATATTGTGCAACGGCTTTAACAACCGCTTCAGCATATTTTTCATAGTTGTTTAAAATATCAACCGAATCCTCGTAATTATCCGCAAATCCATATTCCACAATCACGGGATTGTTGGGAAGGGAATCCCGAATAATAAAATAATAATCATTGCCAGCACTATTTTTTCGGTAATAAACGCGATTGATTTTTCGACCGGTATTTTCTAATTCCTCTTTTATTTTATTAGCCAATGCGCTTCCTTTTCTAAAAGAGTAGATGATCTCACTTCCCGAAAAATTACTTTCGGAACGATTAATATGATTAGATATTAAAACGTTATTGGAATTTTTTCCAATATCATTAATTATTTGACTTCTTTCATTAGGTGGAATTAAAACATCCTTGTTTCTAATTAATTCAACCGGTATTCCTAATTCTTTAAATCTATTATATTGATAAAGGGATATTTTAAGAGCTAAATCTTTTTCCTTGAATAAATCGTTTGATCCTCCACCTGGATCACTACCACCATGACCGGCATCAATTATGACCATTATATCACCACCACTATAATATATGCATCGGTTTTTAAAAAAGTTATGAATAAATTAAAATGATAAGACATATTATAAAAAAGGAGGTTGTTTTATGCGTAAAATATTAATCGTTGATGATAATTATTTATCAATGTTTCTTTTAAAAGAAGGAATTGGTAAAAGAAACTATGATATTATGGAGGTTGATGATTCCACGAAAGTTTTAGAAATCATCGAAGATGTTAAGCCAGATTTAGTTATTTTAGATATTATAATGCCTAATTTAAGTGGCTTTGACTTATTAAAGGAATTAACTAAAAGAGAGTATAAGGTGGTTGTAGTTAGTTCATTAGACAGTAATGAGGCTAAAAAGAAGGCATTTGATTTAGGTGCTAAGAATTATATTACTAAGCCTTTTAGCTTTGATAATTTAAGAACAGTAATTTCTGATGAAATGGCATATATCAATTAATTAAAATGGCATTTAAAATAATTTCAAGTATTTGACAAAAAAAGCAAAAAAACTCTTTACAATGTAACGTTTTTATTATATAATTATCAATGCTTGAGAGATGTTTGAGTAGCTCAGCTGGATAGAGCAACGGCCTTCTAAGCCGTCGGTCGCAGGTTCGAATCCTGTCTCAAACGCCATTTTAAAAGAAATGCCTTGATTTATTTCAAGGCTTTTTTCTTTATAATAAATAGTTCTATATAGGTGAAACGTATAAAAAAATTATAATTAGATATAATACAGGTATGATAATGTTTTAAACAAAAAAAATGTTTGAAGATTGACAATAATCCTAAAAAATAATATAATATAAGCACAAAGGAGTGAATTTAAATGTTAAAGGTTTTAAAAATTAAGTCTAATGGTTATAAACTTCTTGAAGAAAATTTTGAAATTGATTTAACAACAAAAGCAAGAGTTTATAATGATGATACAAATAAAGAGATTCTTCCTATTGATGAGGGATTAAATACATTAAGAAGTATATCATTTGTTGGTGGAAATTCGTCTGGTAAGAGTACTGTATTATCTTTAATTCTTAAGACATTTAATTTCTTGCAGACAGGAAGATGGGAATATATTGCTAGAGAATTCAAAAATGAAAGAATTCATCTAGAAGTAGTATTTTATCTAAATAAAATTATTTATAAGTATTCGGTAGATTTTAACAAAATTGATGGAATTAATGTTTCAAGTGCAAATAAATTTTCATCAATTGAAAATGAAAAATTGATTAGTATGAAATATGCAAAATCCAAAGGAAAGAAAAATTTAGATTTATTGGAATTAGAAGGTGTTGACTCAATCAATTTATTGGGTGACTCATTAGAAGATACTTCAGCAATCACTAAACTTACAAAAAATGAGATCTTTGTTGATGATTTTTACACAAATAATATTACAAATTTCAATGAAGTTATTGTTAGAAACACTTTTTTTACAAGTTTAAATAGTTGTGATAAAAAACTTGTATCTTCAATCATTCAACTATTAGATAGTAGTATAGAATATATTATTTATAATAATTCTGATAATGTTATATTTAAAAGAGTAGATGAAGAGGAAGTTATTATACCTAGTTTAGAATTAATATCAATATTATCAGCTGGAACATTTAGAGGTGTTGAATTATATATTAGAGCTATTAATGCACTTAAAAAAGGTAAAGTGTTTATTGTAGATGAAATTGAAAATTGTTTTCAAAAGAATTTAGTTAATAATCTTCTATTTTTATTTAACGATGAAAAAATCAATAGAAATGGTGCTCAAATTATTTTTAGTACACATTATGTTGAGATACTTGATTATTTAAAACGTCGAGATGGTATTTTTATTACTCACAAAGAAAATGGTAGAATTAATGCTAAAAACTTGTATTTTGATTATGATGTAAGAACTGAACTTTTAAAGAGTAAGCAATTTGATAACAATGTATTTAACACATCATTAAATTATAAACAATTATTAGAAGTAAGGAGAAATATATTGGATGAATTACATTCTAATAATGACTGAGGGGACAACGGAATTAGCATTTCTAGATGTTTTACTGGAAAAAAACATCTTAAAATTTAGTAAAGAAGAACTTTTAATGGAAGAAATGTATCAGTGTAGACAAATTGATGGTCAAATAGTAAATGCCATCCAAATCTTAAATTATCAAGATAAAGTATTAATTTATCGTGTTGGAGATACACTGAAAGATAAATTAAAAATTCCTGAAACAATTTTGCCAGAAAAAATAATGGGAATAATAGATGTTTTAACTAAACCAGAATTTGAAATACTATTTATATTGAATGAAAATTTATATGATGAATATTTAAAAGTTAAATCCAATACAAAAGCTAGCTCTTTTTATAAGATACATAACAAGCAATACAAAAAGCAATATAATTTTGTTTATGAATATTTTAATAAAATAAGCAAAGAAGAAATAATTAATTTAATTAATCTGTATGTTAAGAAGCATGGAAAAACGATTAAAAAAAATCAAAAAACTTTGCAAGAATTAATTAAGCTATAAATGGTATAATAAACAATAATCCAAAGTATAGATAAACGTTTCTATCTATGCTTTTTTAATTTAATATATTATGATTATAAAAATAAAGATTTGCATAATGACTATAATTTTCTTTTTGAATCGTATTATCTGTTAAATAATATGGTTTTTAAAATGTATCTTTTTATTTTTCTTATGAACATTATATGATATAATTTCTATGGGTGATATTTGTGAAAAAATACTTAATCGTTTTTTTTATATTAATATTATGTGGATGTGGAAAAAAGGATGTTAGCGTCAAGGATGCTTTAGATATACTAAACTCTTTTGATTTTAAAAACCAATGCTACAGTTATCATTATGTAGGTGATGGAATTTCAAAAGAAGAAAAATATACGATTAGTGAAGATAATTTATATATTAGATATGAGAGCGCTAGTGGAACTTCATTATCTTATGTAAAAAATGACATTTATTATCAAGCTTTTAAAGAGAATAATGATTTTTATGCATATGAAAAGAATGTTAAAAAATTTAGTTATGATTTTAATCAATTCTATAATAGTATTCCCGTATTATCATTTTATAATTTAGTTAAGGATTTAAAACCATCATTATATTATAAGAGTGGAGATTATCGTTTAACATATAGTTACTTAATCGATTTAAACGGCGATATTTATGATGGAGAACTAACATTACATTTCAACGAAAAATCCTTTATAGAGGCCAAAAATGAGTGTGAAATAACATCTGAAAAGAAGATTTCTGTTTCTGAAGAATTAAAGGTAGAAAGAAGCTTTTTAATTTATCCAGGTGTGTTAATTACTGTTTTAGATGATAATGAAAAATATGATGATTGCTTAATTGAAGAGTTAGTTTTAGATATATCTTTATCAATCTCTAAGGAACAAGAATTCACTTATACAATCAATGAAGATGTTAAAAAAGGTTATTTGAAATTAGGAAGAAATAATCATCATACAATATACGTAGATGGAGTTGGAGTTGGATATAATAATATTGATTACAAATATTATAATATCGTAGATTACAACTTTACTACTGAACTAAGCTATGAGGATTTCTTAAATAAATATAATGAAATTTACAATAAGTATTATCCATTTATGGCTTATTTAAATGGATTTAAGGATTGCAAGGTTTCATCAAAAATAAACGATAATAATGATATCGTTATAAATATTTCATATATGGATGAAACATCAAGCGGAGTTTTTGAAATAAAAATAAAAAATTATGAATTTAAAAGTGTATCTTTAATTGAAATCAAGGATCAAAACACTTATAATCATACATGGACATTTAATTATGATTTGGAGGAATAAAAAATGATTAGACATATTGTATGTTGGGACTTTATAAATAAAAATGAAGAAACATTAGATAAAGCTAAAAAAGCGCAAGAGATGCTCAATGATTTAAATGGAAAAATTGAAGGATTGATGGATATTGAATGCATCATAGACCTTCTTTCAAGTAGTAATGCGGATATGATGCTTGATTCAACTTTAATTGATGTAAAAGCTCTTAATTCTTATCAAACACATCCACTTCATCTTGAGGTTGCAAAAATAATTAAAGAGATTTGCACAAACAGGAGATGTATGGATTATGAAGTATAAGATAGGACTTTTAATATTATTTATTTTATTAAGCATTTTCGTATTTTTTAATCCAAAAAATGCGATGGATTTAGAAATTGCAAAATTCTTTTATAGCATTAGAAATGATTTTTTAACAGGATTTTTTAAATTTATCACTACTATGGGTTATATTCCAGGATATATTTTTGCGTTAGTTGTTTTAACAATAATTTTTATTAGAAAAAAGAACTATTTAAAAATAATACTTCCTTATCTAGCTTTAGGAATTAGTGTGTTATTAAATAATGTTGTTAAGATGATTATCAGTCGTGATCGTCCAAATCCATTATACTGGTTAATGGATGAGGATTCTAAATCTTTTCCAAGCGGACATACCATGAATATTACTTGCTTTTGTGGGATGTTAATGTATTTAATTTATATTTCTAATTTGAAATACAAAAAAACATATATGGCTTTATTAAGCGTTTTTATCGTTTTAGTTGGTATTAGTAGAATGTATATTGGAGTCCACTATTTTACCGATATCATTGGTGGATTATTATTTGGTAGTCTAGTGGCTTTAGTTTCAATAAATGTATATGAATGGGGTTTAAAACATGGCAAAAAAAAGTGTAAAGAAAACTAATGAGATTTTAGTTGGGTTATTGTTAATAGTAATGATTTATGCAATCATTATTACCGTTTTATTTTTTAACAAAAATGGACTTGATTTCTTAAAGGGTAAGCAAGCAAGCCCTACAGTTGTAAAAGAAAAGATAGCTTATTTAGCTGAAGAAAATACTGCTTGTGAAAATTTAGAAATCATCTTTCCACAGCTAGAGCATAAAGATAGTCAAACACAGGTTGGTGATGCGATTTATATCAAGGCAGGCGATGTGGATATTGTTGTGGATGCTGGTGAAAAGGGTGTTGGGACGAATGTTATGGTTCCATTATTAGAAAAATATGTAACG
This sequence comes from Anaeroplasmataceae bacterium, assembly GCA_016294165.1. Lineage (GTDB taxonomy): Bacteria > Bacillota_I > Bacilli_A > Acholeplasmatales > JAEDCM01 > JAEDCM01. Next base: position 4,733 of record JAEDCM010000029.1, on the reverse strand, counting down.
GATAAGGAAATTGATTTAATTATTACAACCCATTCTGATAGCGATCATATGGGGGGAATGGTTGGTGTTGATGGACAAGGTGTCTTAAGCATTTCGGGATTTACATATCGTAACATCTTAGATTTTGGATATCTAGGTACAACTAATTTATTTGATGAGTACTATGAGATTAGACAAAATTTAATCGAAAATAAATCCACAAAGTATTACAAGGTTGAGGACAGTGTAACTGATGAAGAAACACCTAATGTTTTTTATTTAGGTATGGATACAACTTTAACAATTCTAGATACAAAAATGTACGATTATATTACTGATGTAAATGAATATTCGGTATGCTTCCTATTAGAACATGGTAGTCAAAGATTCTTATTTACTGGTGATGCATATGATGAAGCAGAAAAGAATTTAGCCAACTTAAATATTGGTCATGTGGATTTTTATAAGGCGGCTCATCATGGTTCGCCAACTTCAAATAGTGTTGCACTATTGGATACTATCACTCCAGATTATGTGGTTATTGATGCGACTTACAGCAATAAGCATAATCTTCCTAAGAAGGAAATTGTGGATCGTTTTACAAATTATACGGTAAACATCTATGCACCATTTGTGAATGGAACTTTACATGTTTTAAGTGATGGCCTAGATATAAGCATTACTTGTGAAGGATTTTATGATTATGAAACTAATAAGATAATCACTAAAACAAAGAGCTTAATAAAGGTTCAAAATAGTGATTGGTATAAATATGATGGTGTATACACTAATTAATCTTCCCAAAAAGGAAGATTTTTTTTACAAAATGTGATAAAATATTTTTAAATTATTCCAATAAAAATTATATCTATAATTGTATTATATATAGATTAATAATTCTCGATAGGTTAGGTAGGTGTTTTTATGAATAATACACGCTTAAAAGAATTATTAATTCATTTACAAAATAACCAAATGGATTATTTTGATGAATTTTATAATTTGACAAAGAATAGTGTTTTTTATATGGCTTATTCAGTGCTAAAAAGCTATACCCTTTGTGAAGATGTTCTTCAAGAGGTTTATCTTAAATTTCTAAAGCACGTTAAAAAGGTAGAGGCGGATGATAATATTTTAGGATATTTAATGATGATTTCCAAAAATATTAGCTTAAATGTTTATAAAAAGCGTAAAAGAGAAATTCAAACTGAGGATTTTGATTATTTAGTGGATAAAACTGAAAAAGAACATTCAGATTTAATTTTTAAGATGAAAAAGATTTTAAATGATGAGGAATTTCAAATAGTGGTATTGCATGTGATTAATGATTTAGCACATCGAGAAATTGCGGAAATGTTAGGTAAGCCATTAGGAACGATTACCTGGTCATATAGTAATGCGATAAAAAAGCTAAGGAGGGATCTTGATGGAAAAGAGGATTAAAGATTCATTTGATTATGAGATTAAAACAACATCTAATGATATTTTAAAAAAATTGGAAAAACCAAAAAGAGTGTTTTTAGCTAGACCATTTATTTTCGGTTATGTATCAATATTTATTTTAGTATTAGCATTATCATTTGTTTTGTTTGGAAATAAGGGTGGTAAGGAAATCAGAATTGATGATACAGTGCTATCAAAAATGTCATTACAATTGTTTTATGGTGGAGAGCTTACGGGAGAGTCAAGTAGATCATTAAAGAGATCAAACACAAGTGAATTTGAACGTGCTAAAGAAGAATACAATAAGGTCCATAATTTAGTTTTAGATATGTTTAATCATAATGGAGTTATTGAATATACCTATGGGGCCAATGATTTTACATATAATGGTGTTACTTATCATTATGAGTTTAAGGTTTTAGAGGATTCAATTTATTTGATTGATGAATTAAAAAATGATGATGAGGTTGAGGCATTATTTTATATAAATGGTAAATATTATTCTGGTATTCTTGAGTTTGAGGTTGAGGATGATGAAACAGAAATTGAAATGAGCTATTATGATGGAGAATATTTGATTTCAATCAAGCGTGATTATGAGCTAGATGAATATGAGGTTGAATATAGCATTAGTTTAAATGGTAATGAAATCGAAATATATGAAATTCAAGTTGAAATAGAGAATGAACTAGTTTGTGAGATTGAGCATAAGACTTTAAATAAAGAGGTTAGTTTTGAAATTATTAAGCTAGAGGGTTATTATGAAATTAATTATAGTGAAAGAAGCGATTTGTTTGATTTTAATATCACTATGAAGCTTGTAATTATTGATGATTTAAAAAATTTTGAAATTTTACAATAATTTCCAATAAAACGATATGTCTTAATTGTATATTAGGTAGAGGTGATAAAAAATGAAAAAATTATTAGTATTATTAGTGTTACCATTGTTATTTGTGACAGGATGTGGAAAGGAAAAGAGTGGAAAGTTAAACAAAAATGATCTAGAAGTTCTTGGTGTAGAGGCAATTGCATCATTAAATGCATCTTCAGCATTCAAATCAACAAGAGCAGCTCAAAGTGATGATGTAATTGGAAAACTAAAACAAGCTGAGGTTTTACTAGGAGAAGAAATCAGTTTTAATGAAGCTGAATCAGATCGTAGTGAATATTCTGGAAAATATGAAATTACATTCCAAGGTGAAACTTACAATTTCTACATTTCTAGTACAAAATATGAAACTGATGAAGAAGAAACAGAAGTTGAATTCAATGGTGTATTAGTTCATGGTGAAAAAGAATATCGTTATGAAGCAGAATATGAAACTGAAGAAGAAGATGGTGAATCTGAAAAAGAATTAAATTTAACATTATTCTATACTGATACAAAAACAGTTAAAATTGAAAGAGAATTTGAAGTAGAAAATAATGAAGTTGAAGAATCATTTAAATACACTTTAAAGGATAATGGACAAATTATTTCAACTTATGAGGTTGAACGTGAAAATGATGAAAATGAAAAATCTTTAGAGATTACAATTGATTCAGTTATTTATAAATTCTCATTCTTTGTATCTGAAAATGTAGAATATGTTGAAGTTATGATTGGTGAAACAAAACTTACATACATGATTACAGATGTTGATGGAGAAAAGACATACACACTAATAGTTGAATAAAAGGCTTTAACAAGCCTTTTTTTCTTTATTAAATATCTTTTGACATCAGAGATTAAATGATTTATAATACATATGATGGAGATATAGTTAAACCGGATATAATAAATCCCTCCTAAGGATTAGTTTCGGGTTCGAGTCCCGATGTCTCTGCCAAAATGAAAGCAATGCTTTGATACAGTAGAAATACTCTATCAAGGCTTTTTTTTACTTATTTTATAATGTTGATGAAAATATGCAATTAAATTGACATTATGTCGGATAACCGATATAATATAGGTGGTGGTGAATTTATATGAATATTGATACATTTTTAAAAAATAAAGGATATACTGTTTATCAATTATCAAAAGAAACAGGAATATCCAAAACCACATTGTTTGATATATTTTCTGGCAAAAGTAACATACTAGATTGTAGAGTTAGAATTATTATGAAAATAGCAGAAGCTTTAAACTGTGATATAAAGGAATTAATTGATTTAGAACCGATTCTATATAATTCTGCATATGAAGAGAATTTGCCTTTCTTTTTAAAAGAAAATATTACATTTATAAAAAATAAAAGAAATTGGAATAATCCTTTATTTGATTGTTATTTGGATGAAGCAAACAGTAGTATTAATGTTTGTGAAATAGAAAACCTAATTACAAAAGAGCAAGCTGATTATTTAAGAAATAAGTATTTAAGAGGAGATGAATGATATGATAGATTTTACAAATTTACCAACAAGAAAGAAATCTTATGGTGGAGCTAATGGTAATAAATTATGTGTAATAATAAATGACCAGCTTTATATGTTAAAATTGCCATCACATGCTCCTAAAAATATTAACTTATCATATGCAAATTCTTGTGTTTCAGAATATCTTGGTTGTCATATATTTAATATGTTGGGGATGAAGGCTCAAGAAACTATTTTAGGTAATTATGTTTATAATGATGTTAATAGAATTTCTGTTGCTTGCAAAGATTTTGAAAATAACGGATATAAACTTATGGATTTTGCTTCTGTAAAGAACCAAATAATTGACTCAAAATCAAATGGATATGGAACTGATATAAAAGATATTGTTGAAACAATTGAAAAACAGAAAATAATGGATCCAATAGAATTGTCAAATCATTTTTGGAATATGTTTGTAATAGATGCGTTGATCGGTAATTGGGATAGACATAATGGTAATTGGGGATTCTTATATAATCAGGATACAGATGATGCTTATTTAGCACCTATATTTGATTGTGGTTCTTGTTTGTTTCCACAAATTGATGAAGAAATGATAAAAAAAGTGCTTACTGACAAGAAACAATTAAATGCAAGAATTTATGATTTTCCAACATCAGCAATTCTTCTTAATGGAAAAAGAATCAATTATTATTCTTTTATAAAATCTCATGAATATGTAGAGTGCGACAAGGCAATTGAGAGAATTAAACCACTTGTTAATATTGATGCTATATGTTCATTAATAGAAGATATTGAATGTGTAAGTGATAATCATAAAACTTTTTTAAAATTAATAATCAATGAAAGGTATAAAGCTTTATTTTTTTAGGAACATAAAGCGGGAATCCTTGGTTATTAAATTTCCGAGATGAAAGCATATATATTTTTTTATAAAAAACAGTTAT
>JAEDCM010000028.1 GCA_016294165.1 Anaeroplasmataceae bacterium | reverse complement strand
TATGCTAATTAAAAGAAATCAATACTTAGAAAATATAAGAAGATTTTATGAATCTAATTTAATTAAGGTTTTAACAGGTGTAAGAAGATGTGGTAAAAGTGTTTTATTAAATCAAATTAAAGAAGAGTTAATAAATGAGAAGAAAATAAGAAAAGATTATATTATATCTATTAATTTTGAGGATGTAAAATTTTCTAAAATTAAAAATTATAATAAATTAAATGATTATATCTTAAGACAAATTGTTGATGATAATAAATATTATATTTTCTTAGATGAAATTCAACACGTTAAACAATTTGAAAAAGTATTAGCTTCACTTAAAGCAACAAAAAATGTATCAATCTTTGTAACAGGAAGTAATTCTAAACTTTTATCTGGTAGACTTGCAAGTTTGCTTGTTGGTAGATGTAAAGAGTTTAAAATAATGCCTTTTACTTATAGTGAGTTTGTAAGATACTATGAAGAAAATGGATTAGAGCTTCCTAAAAAGCCTTTACAAAACTATATTAGATTTGGTGGCATGCCACAAAGAATGGATTATGATTTAGAAGAAGATGTTAAAGAATATTTAAAATCAATTTATTATGGAATTATTGATAAAGATATATGTAATACTAAAGCTAAGATAAATAAAGAAACATTTATTACAATATCTAAATATATTATCAATAATGCTTCTAAAGAATTTTCGGCATCAAGTATTGTTGAGTATTATAATCAAAATAATTCTGACACAATTTATAGTGAAAATGTTTATAGATATTTAGAAAAATTAGAGCAAGCATGTTTAATAAATAGGGTCAAACGTTATGATATAGCAACGAAAAGAACTTTGAAACATATTGAAAAACAGTTTGTTGTTGATAATGGATTCTTACTTGCTTGTAATGATTCAAATAAAATATTTGTGGCTCATGCTTTAGAAAACTTAGTTTATAATGAATTACTATATAGAGGATATGATGTTAAGATTGGTAAAACATATAAAGGTGAAATTGACTTTGTTGCTATGAAAGATGGTAAGAAATGTTTTATCCAAGTAGCGTATTTATTATCAAGCGATGATGTTATTGAAAGAGAATTTGATGCTTTTGATTCCGTTCGTGATCCATCACCAAAATATGTATTTAGTCTAGATGAATATGATATGTCTAAAGATGGAATAACTCATTTTAATATAGAAGAGTGGCTTTTAAATAAGGTTGATGTTACATTGTCATAAGTGTTACAAAATTAAAATAATTTTAAATTAATAAAACATAATTACAACTTTTTGGAAACAGGATAAGTCGTGCTCCACTTTGCATCGCAAAGAGTTTTCGCCATATGCCTCTTAACTGGAAACCTAGCTTAAAAATTTAAAGCAGAATCATCTAGCTGATTTAGATGGTGCTCGTGAGCTTGTTAAAAGTAGAAATCTTGAAGCTTTAAGAATGCTTTATGATGATATTCCTGAGAGCATCTTTACTCGATTTCAATTTATTTAAAATCCACTAATGAAAAACAATGAATTAATTATGTAAAATAATTAAAAGTTTTAAAATGATTTGATTTTTTCAAATCATTTTTATTTTGAAAAAAATATCATTACATTAAATAACTTTTTTTAAAGCAAATACATAATAAATGATTTGAAATATAGACATTTTAAAGATTGACAATAATCCTAAATCGTATTATAATAAAAATACGAAATGGAATTATTGGAGGCTGAATATGAATAGTAAACAATTTTTTAAAAAACTTGGTATGCTTCTATATGGAATAGATGGTATTTATGATGAATACGGAAGAAAAAGTAAAATTACTTCACCTAATGTGCTTTGGGTATTATACGCTTTAAATGATGATGAAAAGCATAGCCAAAAGGATATTTGTGATGGGTGGTCAATACCTAGAACTACAATCAATACAATAATTAAGGATTTAGAACAGCAACAAATGGTTGAAATGATTCCAATTCCTGGTAAAAGAAGGGAAAAGTATGTTAAGCTTACAGAAAAAGGAAAAGAATATGCTGATTATGTTTTAGCTAAACTTTATGAAAAAGAAAGAATGATATTTGAAAAAATTAATAATCCTGATAAATTTATTAATGATTTAGAAGCCTTATATAATAATGTTAAATTAATTATTGAGGAATAGATATGAAAAAAATATTATATGTTTTACTATTTCTTTCTTTATTTTTAACTGGATGTTTAAATAATTCAAATAGTATTGACAATATTACCACTGATGAATCAGGTACAAGTGAGGAAGTAAAATCAAACTTAAATATTGCAGTAATTTATTTTAGTGCCACAAATAATACTGAAAATGTTGCGACAATTATTTCAAGCTATTTAGATTGTGAACTGATTGAAATAGTGCCTAGTATTCCTTATACCAGTGCTGATTTAAACTATAACAATAGCGATTGTAGGGCAAATCAAGAACAAAACAATCCTAATTCAAGGCCTGAAATCAAAAATAGTATTGATGTAGAGAAATATAATACTATTTTTATAGGATATCCTATTTGGTGGGGAAAACTTCCAAAAATAATATACACATTTTTTGATAGTTGTGATTTAAGTGAATATACTATCATTCCATTTTGTACTTCAGGTGGAAGTAGTATTCAAACTAGTGTATCAGAAATAAAAGATCTCGAGCCTAAAGCTAATGTATTAGATGGTCGAAGATTTTCATCAAATATAAGCAATGAAGAGGTTATAGAGTGGGTTAAATCACTTGATTTAAATGAAAAGGAAGAGAATATAGATATGAAAATAGAAATAGTAGTAGGTGATGTTAGTATGTTTGCTACTTTAGATGATAATCCTTCAGCAAAAGAATTTTATGAGCATATAAAAGAAAATAATCTAACATTGGAATTAGAAGAATATGGTGGATTTGAATATGTTGGTCAATTAGGCTTTAGCTTAACTAGAAAAGACAAAACGATTAATACAAAACCAGGTGATATTATATTATACAATGGAAATCAAATATCAATAATGTATGGTTCAAATTCATGGAGTTATACGAAGTTAGGGAAACTAGAGACAAAATATATAAATAATCTAAATGAAATAGTAGGAAAGGGTGAGATTGTAATTACAATAAAAGTGATGGAGGGATAGAAATGAAAAAAATAGTTCAAACAGCAGGTAGAGATTCATTAGGTGAATTTGCAAAAGAATTTGCTCATTTTAATGATGATGTTTTATTTGGTGAAAATTGGAATAATGAGGATATTGATTTAAAAACACGTTGTATTATTACAGTAGTATCCTTAATATCTTCTGGTGTTATAGATAATTCGCTTATTTATCATTTGACTAATGCAAAAAATAATGGTGTTACTAGAAAAGAAATTGTTAGTATCATAACTCATATTTCCTTCTATGCTGGATGGCCGAAAGCATGGGCAGCATTTAATATGGCAAAAGAAGTATGGAATGATGAGTTACCATTAAATGAGAAAGAAATACATCAAAGTAAAATGATCTTTCCAATTGGTGATGAGAATAAAGAATTTGAAAAATACTTTATTGGCAAAAGCTATTTATATCCTATTTCTACTAAACAGATAAAGATACATAATGTAACCTTTGAACCCAAATGTCGTAATGATTGGCATATACATCATGCTTCAAATGGTGGAGGTCAAATTCTTATTTGTGTAGCAGGAAGTGGATACTATCAAGAATATGGTAAGGAAGCAGAAGAATTAAATCCTGGTGATTGTATTAATATTCCATCAGGAGTAAAGCATTGGCATGGTGCATCAAAGGATTCTTGGTTTTCACATTTAGCTATTGAAGTTCCTGGAGATAATTCATCAACTGAATGGTTAGATAAAGTAAATGATGAAGAATATAATAAATTAAAATAAGGAGTGAAAGAAAATGTTAGGAAATTTTAAGTATTGTAATCCAACAAAATTATATTTTGGAGATGAATCACTTAACTATTTAAGTGATGAATTAAAGAATTATGGTAAAAACATTGTACTAATTTATGGTGGAGGATCTATTAAGAAAAATGGAATCTATGATGAAGTAATTAGTATTTTAAAAAAGAATAATAACAAAATAACAGAAATATCAGGTGTTATGCCCAATCCAACAGTTGAAAAACTATATGAGGGTATTAAAATTGCAAGAGAATCAAATGCGGATTTATTACTTGCTGTAGGCGGAGGATCAGTAATTGATTATGCAAAAGCTGTTGCAGTTTCAATCAATTGCAATGAAGATCCATGGGATAAATACTTTATTAAATTTGATGAACCAAATTGTAAAATCGTTCCAGTTGGATGTGTACTTACAATGGTTGGTACAGGTTCTGAAATGAATGCTGGTTCTGTTATAACTAATCCAAAACAAAAATTAAAAATAGGACATGTTTTTAATAGCGAAGAGGTAATGCCTAGATTTGCAATCTTGAATCCTAAATACACTTTAACCTTACCTGAATATCAAATGATCTCAGGAATATATGATATATTTAATCATATTTGTGAACAATATTTTTCAGGTGAAGATGATAATACAAGTGATTATATTAGTGAAGGATTAATGCGTTCATTAATTCATTCAAGTCTTATTGCAAAGAAGAATCCTAATGATTATGAGGCAAGAAGTAATATTATGTGGACAGCAACATGGGCATTAAATACTCTAGTTGCAAAGGGTAAATCTACAGATTGGATGGTTCATATGCTAGGACAAGCAGTCGGAGCTATTACTAATGCAACTCATGGAATGACGCTATCTGCAGTATCTTTACCATATTATCGTTATATTATGAAATATGGGCTTGATAGATTTTTTAGATTTGCTAAAAACGTATGGAATATAGACGATACTAACAAAACTAAAGAAGAGGTTGCAAATGAAGGTCTTAATGCTATGGAAGCTTGGATGAATGAACTTGGTCTTATAATGAATATTACCGAATTAGGTGCAACCAAAGAAACATTAGAGGATATTGTTAATGCAACTATAATTCTTGAAGGTGGATATAAGTTATTAACTAAAGAAGAAATAAAAGAAATATTTATTAGATCTTTATAATCAAGGAGTTTAAAATAATGAAGAATGTAGTTGTTATTTCATCTTCCTTAAGAAATGGAAGTAATTCAGAAATACTTGCAAAAGAGTTTGTACGAGGTGCATCAATTAAACATAATGTCGAATATATCTCATTAAAGGATATAAATTTAAAATTTTGTTTAGGCTGTCTTTCATGTCAAAGAATAGGTAAATGTGTTATTAATGATGATGTAAGACAATATCTTGAAAAAATATCTAATGCAGACATATTAGTATTCGCAACACCTATATATTATTATAGTATGTCTGGTCAACTAAAGACATTTTTAGATAGGTTAAACCCTTTATATGTTAAGCATAATAATTTCAAAGAAATATATTTACTTGCATCATGTGCAGATGATAGTTCATCCGCAATAGATAAAACTATTGTAGCCTTAAATGGATGGATTGAATGTTTTGATGGAGTAGAATTAAAAGGTGCTCTGTTAGCTACTTCAGTTTCTGATCCTAATAATCTTGCTGAAGAATTTAAAAATAAAGCTTATTCTTTAGGTAAGAGCATATAAAGATATCTTAAAATAAATAATCAGGCTAATATATAATGAGCCTGATTATTTTTTTAAAAATATATTTTTATTTTCTTGATAAAAAAATATCAAGAATTGTTATACGAAAAATCCCATGAGTCTTTCCAATTTTTTAGTACGACTTATGGGATTTTTTTAAAATGAAATCTTAATCTTCAAGAAGAATGAATTCTTCTTTGCTTGGGACAATAACATCTACTGTTTGACCGATATTTTTTAATTCTAAACTAAAATCAAGGGTCAAAATACTTACAAGTTTAACACTACCAATTATTTTTGATAGTTGTTTATTTGCATTTTCATGTAAAGTTAAATCAATATTTCCAACTTCACTACCTTCAATTAAGTGAGAACCACTTAAGGATACGCTATAGCTTCCATCAGTAGAGCTATAGTTTTTATAAACTGTATCAAGTCGTCTTGGGTAGTTACTATCCGCTTTGGAATTTTTAATGGCATCCTCAATTGTTTTACCAAAGTTGAAGAGATATACAATCTCATCAATGACATGATTGTTAAAATATGACATACTATAGATACGTTTTTCAACACTTTCACTGCTTGTACCCGGATTTATGGTACGTACAGTATAAATCATTCCATCCTTGTAATAAACTTCTGATGTTGTATCATTATTAAATATTACATAGGCTCCAAAAAGAAGACTTAATTTTTTGATATTTGACATTTTCATGTAAACTATTGGAAGACCTTTTTCATCAATTGACACATCAATTGTAATTTGAATTTCTGGAAGATCTTTTAGCAATCCAATGATTGTATTTAGGAAAGAACTATTAAATGTCATTGTAGCTAATCCTTCAATATGGAAGCCAGTATCTTTTAGTTTTGCGGTTTCTAAAATACTTTTTAGGAAATCATCAAGACTAGAGAAATCATCATATTGATCACTATCACTAGGAACTGCAATTGTTGGGAATGCTTCATTTAATAAGGTTATTACTGTATCATTACATGTTGTTTTCTTACTGCTTGATTCATTTGTTATATTAGATATTTGAAGGCTCTCAATCACACCATTATTTTTTGAGATAGTGATTGTTAAATCATCATTAAATCCTAAAGCTGCTTTATTTATCACAACACCAAATGAAGAATCAGTTGCGAAAATATCCTTTAGATAATATGATAAATCAATGGTTGAAGTAGTAACTTCAGGCTTAATTTGATCAAGAATTGAAGTGTCTAAAGAATCAATATTTATTAATGAATCCATAAACGGAATGTCAAAATTCATAAAATCAGATATTGTTTTAACAAGGGTCATAAGGGTTGGAATATCCATTTTTAACTTAATTTTACCAGCGTCTGATCCCTTATCACTATAATATGTACAGAAGATTTGATCACTAACAATACTAATCTCAATTGTATGAGTATATTGAGTAGTAGAACTCTTAACACCAGCTACATATTTGTCAATTGTTTCTGTCATGAAGCATGTCATTCTTAGATCAAATTTTCCGGATTCAAAGACTTGGATATTAATAGAACCTGACATTGCTCTTGTGTTTACTGAGTAGTTTAAATCATCCGTAATTGTATAATCGGATACAGATGTATTGTATGTTAGATTAAAAGAATTTCCTTTGGCTAATTCAATTAAATCTTTAACAAATAATACGATGTTTTCAACTTCTACATAATCCTTATAGTTGATATTAGGAAGAGTAGTATTTATTTCATCTAAAGAAGAAATAGTTGCTTCAAAACTATCAATAACAGAATTTTGGAAAATATTTACATGCATATTAGTATCAAAATTAAAATTAATGTTATATGATTCATCACTAAATAATAGAACTATTTGGAATGGATCAGTAGTTAAGGAAGTAATGTATGATGCTAAATCAATAGAACCAATTTGTGGTATATTTGCCCCAAAGTTTTCAGTGATAAGGGAAATTAGTTTATCTATATCACTATAAGACAATTTAACACCAATTCCATTACCATAGCTTATGTATATTATTTCATCAATTAAAATGATTTTAAAACTATGAATTGTATTCATGACATTAACATTAATTGTTGATTCAATTTTTAAACCATCTTTAAATGATAAATTTATATGACTATTATAAATATCAACAGAAGTGCCATTAATATTTAATGTTGAATTGATATCTTTAATAGATAAAGATTTATTATTGATTATTGTGTTAATAAAATCAAAATATTCTTGAATTGATGATGCTTGTTCATAATCATCAAAGCTTGGAAGAACAAACTCTTGACCATTTGTGATTTTTAGGTTGAAATATTCATTTTCAACTAAAATATTTTCATTTTCAGTGGAAATTTGTATTTCAATATTAGATATTGTAAGTTTGATAACCTCAGTAACAATCAAATCAAAGCTGTTGCTTTGGTTTGTTTGAATTGTTGGAAGAGTTGTCATATCAAAGGCTAATTTAACGTTTCCATATGCTAAATATAATTGCTTATTTTGATAATATATATTAATGTTATTTAACTCAATAACTGTTGAATCAATAGAAACTTTAGCATTAAGATTAGCAGCAGCTTCAAGCTTATTAATATTGAAATTGATAATTCCTGAATAAGTAATAGAAACGTTGTTAATATTAATTGTTTTTTCTTCGATAATTCCATCAATAAAGCCATTTTTACAATATTCAATGATATTATTTATGAAAGGCTTTAGATTTTTAAAATCAATATTTGGAACCATTTCTTGTTTTGTTATATCTGCATTTTCAATTGTTAAATTAATTCCATAATTGCTTTCACTAATATTAATTTTATTATCAATTGTAGTAATAGAAATTGCTTTAAAAGCTTCAGAAATATTATTAGTATTTATCGTTGGAACATTGATTAAATTTAAATATTCATTAATATCTTCAATAGTAAGTTCCATGCAGTAATCAAGATATTTGATGTAGATTTTATCATTTCCATAGATGAAGGAAATTTTATTATTGTTAATATAGAAGATACCATCTAAATATTTATCCTTGATGATAAGATTTATTTCACCATAAATGCTCATGTTATTAATCATAAATTCATCGATTGTTAATTTGATATTATCATTAGTAATAATGTTGTATAGTTCATCAATTGGAAGTTTATTGGTTAAATCAGTATATTCCTCAGGATTTAAACTTACGATTTCATCACTGCTTGAAATCGTGATTGTAGTGTTATTACTTGATAAAACAAGTGAATCATTTAGGATGTATGAGTTTAAAGTTAATATTCCTAAGCCTTCTTTAATTGGGTCTAAATTTAAGATTAATTCAAGGACTCCATCATTTATAACGAGATTTTTAAAAATACTGTTTATATTGATATTAGATAATCCACTTAAATCAGCCTTTGGCATATATTTATTTAAATATCCAATTAACTCATCAGTAGAAATCTTGATTTTAATGCTATCATATTCAATATAGGCATAATCATTAATGATATAAGCTGATAAACAAATATCATTAATATAAAGATCCATTTGAATATTGCCACCTAATCCAACAAGAGCATCCATACAAATATTATAATCTGTTCCTTCATAAGAAAAAGTAGTGGAAAGATCAACTTTTAAGCTGTTTTTACTAAATAGATTAGCAATTGGTTCGATAAATTCGCTGATGCTAGATAAGTCATTAGTAATTCCATTAGTTGAAGGATAGGCAGTTACTTTATTTGTAGGAGTAATTTTTAGATAAACATTGATATTATTATATTCGATGGTGGCATCAAAATAATCGAGTACAATATTATCATTGTTGTAGTGCATATAAAAAGTGACATTAATATTGAAACCAGCAATTGAAATTGGCATTGTAATGATGATATTTGTGCCATCATCATTAATCGTGCAATTGTCTAGCATTGATTCAAAATTGAATTCTTCAAAGGAAAAATTAGAGTTCCCATTTTCATTTAAAGAATTAATATCAATAAAGGCACTATAATCATTATAAATTATATAGAGTTTGTCATTTTTGTAACAAATAAATAACTCATTATTTGAGAAAAATTTGAATTCCATTGACGCAATATTCATAGAAAAATGAGCGGGAATATTTTTTCCATTAGATAAAATCTCAACATCAAAGTTTCCAGGAGAAACTAAATAAGGGGAAAAAGCCATTCCTAAATATTCAGTTGCGTCTAATTCTTCAGTTATTGGTTCATCGGGATCAATATTATTATTTAGATAAGACATGAAGAAATCTTTTTCTGGTAAATCAATTTTTTCATTTATTGAATCAAAATATTCTATTAAGCTGTTAGTTGTAGTTGCATCAAGACCAAGTGCTACAACATCATAGCTATCGTTTGTTTTAACAGTTATAGGTCTCCAGTTTTCATCAATTGTTAGGGTAATCTTACAGTAATGAAATTTTGGATATACAGAACTACCAGACATATGTTTAACTTCACGTGAGAAGTTGCTTGGTGCGATTTCAGTATCCAATTCATATTCAAAGACATAGTAGCCATTTTCATCAGTTCCTAGATAACTACTAGCGATAATGGTGTCATCAGTACAAATGTATTTGGTAATAGAATTAGGATATGATCCATATTCTTCATCGAATTCGTCAAGTGAAAAGCTTTTTACGCTATTTCTCCAATTTACAGTTTTGGAGTTTTTAGCTTTACCAAGGCGAAGAAGAATTTGATTAGGTGTAAAAAACCTTTGTTCCGCAACACTTTTATAGGAACTATAGCTAATTGCTTCTGTAAAGATAAACCCATCACTTTTGACTCTTTTATCATTAACAGATTGTTTAACAGTTACTCCTAAGCTTTTTGCTTTAGCTGTACCTTCAGTATGAGCTTCATAGCTTGAAGCATTTTCCACAACCCAGGCTGCTATATAGAGATTTTCATTGTATGAATAATCAAGAGGAGTTCCTGATTTTGGTTTTTCAATGGTTGTTGTTTTTAACCCATTATTATCTATAGGGGCATTTGTAGCGCTTGATTTAAAAAATGATCTATATATCACTATACTAATGAAAGCTATAAATAATAAAATTACGATAATTTTTTTCTTTTTCATATAGTCCCCACCTAAAGAAATTTTTTATATATTTTATAATAATTTATAAAATATGTCAAATTTTATAATTTTGGAAACATATTTTGGGAAAATTTGTACATCAGAATAGGCTAAAAAATTTGTTTAGACGCATTTTAGGGGGGTACATTTTATAAAAGAATTGGTTTTTATAGTAAAAAGATTTTTTTCATGATATAATAATTGTTGAGGTTTTAAATATGGCAAATATAAAAATAATTAGTGTATTGGCTATCAATACACTTTTAATTTTTATAAATAGTTGACATATCAACTAAAATAATTGTAGAATATAGTTGACACGTCAACTAATGGAGGGTATTGTATGGATGGAAGAAATATTACTAAAATAGTAAGAAATATGATGCTTTTTAAAAATAAACAAAATAACAATAATCTAAATAATAATGAATTTGAATTGGTAAGATATTCCACAAAGCATAGCGAAGGATTATCCTTAAAGGATATTGCTTCTTATTTGAATGTTGATAAAGCTTTAGTCACAAGGATGGTAAAAAAATTAACCTTAGAAGAATATATTGAGGTTTATGTTGATCCATCAGATTTAAGAAGAAAAGTTATTAAACCACTAGATTTAGCTTATAGTATCAAAGAAGAAGAAAAAAATGAAGAGATATTATTCTATAATGCTATTTTTAAGGTTTTAAGTGCTGAAGAATTAAAACAATTAGATGAGCTGATTTATAGGGTATACATGGAAAGTAAACGATATCGAAAAAATAAATTTGAAGGAATTATCGATGAAGGATTATAGTAAGATTAGAACATATTTCAAAGAAAATCTACATATCGTTATTCCTATGTGTGTTACCGCCTTATTATTTAATGGTTTGATGTGTTTTCTTCCAGTCTTAGAAGGAAAGACTATCGATTCATTGTATAGTATGGATTTTAGAGTAGTAAAAAAGTATTGCATTATATTCTTTTCTCTTGTTATTTTTGTTCAAATTAATCGCTTTTTCAAACGTTATTTAGTTAGAGTTTTTGGTAATAAAATATCTTTAAAAATGCGCCAGGTTAGCCTTGAAAACTTGTTTTATAAGGATTTAAACTATTTTTCTACAACTAATACAGGCGATATCTTAAATAGAAATTTATCAGATATATATGATACTACTGAAGGAATTAGAAAAATGACTACTGAATGCTTTGATACCTTTGTATTGTTATTGGGATACTTAACAATAATGTTTATTAACGATTGGATGCTTGCATTAATTTCCTTACCATTTATCGCCTTATCAATAATAGCCTCTAAATATATGAGAAAGCTTGTTTATAAATATAACAAGGATTATAAAGAATATTTATCCAAAAACAAAGATATTACATTGAATAGATTAAATAATGAATTATATTATCGTGGCTTTGGATGTAGTGATTTTTATTATGAGGATTATTGTAAATCTGTTGAAACATTGAAAAAGAAAAGTTTAAAGGCCTTACTTTTTAAAAGTAGCCTAGAGCCAGTATATTATTGCATTGGATTATGCGGATTAGGAGTTATCAGCTATTTTGGAGGAATGAAGGTAATCAATCAGGAATTATATACTATAGGGTCTCTATCAGCATTTATCACAACATATATGTTAGTCGCAAGAAAGGCTGGAAAGGTTGGTAAACTTTTTAATGCTTATCAAGCATTTAAGGTTTCATGGGCTCGATGTAAAGATTATTTAATAACTTCAGAAGATAAATCTAATAATTTTCAATTAGAGGATGATTGTTTAAGAGTTTATGATCTATCATATCAATATGGTAATGGATTTAAATTATCAGGTATTACCTTTAAAGCAAACATAGGAGAAATAGTTGGAGTTTGTGGAAAGGTTAGATGCGGGAAAACAACATTATTAAGAGCTTTATCAGGATTATATCAATATCAAGGAAGTGCCACTTTAGGTGAACATGAAATAAAGGAATTTTGTGATAATCCAAAGCAATATATCACTTTCTGTGCAGCCGATGTATCAATATTTTCTGATACAGTAAAAAACAATATTGTTTTAAAAAGAAGAGGAGATTTAAAAAAATCTTTAATAGTGTCGGCTTTAAATGAAGATTTAGAGGAAATAGGTGGATTAGAGGCAATGTTATCACATACCAATGCAAATATTAGTGGAGGTCAACAAAAAAGATTACAAATGGCTAGAGCTCTTTATCCAAATTGTAATTTAATTTTGCTTGACGATCCTTTTCAAAGTGTTAATCCATCCTTGGCAGAAAAAATGATTGAAGAGTTAAAAAACTATCCAGGAAGTATAATTGTCTTAGTTTCCAATAATAAAAATATTTTAAGGCAAACTAACAAGGTTTTATATATAAATGAAGAAAAGTCTATTTTTGATTCATATGAAAATCTGATGAAAAATGAATCATTCAAGGAATTAATGGAGGCTTAAAATGAGTGTAGGAAAGGTTATTATACTATATTTTAAAGAACATAAATTTAAAGCTTTTTTAATATTTTTTATGATTTTATTAGTAACTATAATAGCATTAATACCAGCACAAATATTAAGAATAATTGTGGATGATGCAATAGGTAACTCTAAGGTCAAAATATTAGCTATTTATTCAATTATTTATTTTTTCATGTATTTGTTAATTGGAATTATTACTTTTATAAAAGATATTATAATGTTATCAACAAGTCAAGATATTACATCTTTAATTAGATGTAAGATGATGAAGCATGTTCATCAGATGGATTATAAATCTCTTGTTAGTAGTGATTCAGGAACCCTTGAGGCTTATTTTAATAATGATGTAAATTCGATTAATGAATTATTTACTTCAGGAATAGTAAATATCTGTTGTGATTTTTTTAAAATGCTTGGAATAGTAGTAATTATATTTTTATATAGCTGGTTATTTGGTATAATTGTTTTACTTATATTGCCCTTTTTAGTTTTATTTACCTCTTTTGTTAGAAAAAGAATGATGAGAGCTCAATTAAAAACCAAATCATTAGAAGGAAATGTTAATAAGGTATTATTAGAAAATGTTGAAAATATCGAGCAAATTAAGGTAAATAAGGCTGAGGATTATTCTAAAGAAAAATATTCTTTGATTTTGCAGAATCATTTTAAAACAGCTCAAACTAGCAATTTTTATGATGCCATATTTTCACCAATTATGCAAATAGTAAGAAATATTGTGGTGATTTCTATATTATTGATTAGTGGTTTTAATCATAATATATTTGGTATGAGTATTGGAATGATTATTTCATCAATTTCTTTAATTACGGATTTATTTACACCTATTGAAGCCTTAGGAATGGAAATTCAAACAATTCAAAAGAGCTTAGCATCAGTTAAAAGGATTAACCAATTTTTTAATTATCCTATAGATGAAAAAATGAATTTAAATTCTCCATCTAATATAAATATTACATTCAAAAATGTATCATTTGGATATAAAGATAAATTAGTTATTAATAGTTTTAATATAAAAATTGATGATAAAGAAAAAATAGTATTTAAAGGTCCATCAGGAGCTGGGAAATCAACTCTTATGAAGTTGGCAATGGGGCTTATTAAGCCATCTTCAGGTGAAGTGTTGATTGGAGATATTCAAGCATTTGATTTATCAGATGAAGCTAGAAGATCCTTGTTTTCAATCGTTTATCAAGATCCATTTTTCAGTGATGGAAGCATTTATGATGAAATTAGTCTAAAGGATAAAAAAATAACCAAAGAAAAGGTTAGAGAAGCTTTAAATAAGGTTGGTTTAGATTACATAGATGATTTAGATGAAACATTGATAAGCAGTAATTATTCATCAGGAGAATTAGCTTTATTTAATATTGCTAGAGTAATTGCAAAGGACACGAAAATTGTATTTTTAGATGAAATGAATTCCAAAATTGATCCAATAACAGCTAAAAAAATTATTAATTTAATAAATGAGAATACTAAAGATAAAATCGTAATTTCGATTAATCATTATGGTGATATATTAGAAGGAGCTAATGTTGTAAATATTGGTAAATAAATGGAAATATAATTGGCTATTAATTTGCTTTGTCTTATGATATAATAGTAGTACTGATTTATGATTGTAAAACAATTAGGAATATTTTTTAGGGAAAAATTTTTAATACTTATGTAGTCATTAATTTAACATTTTATTCAAATAATTTTTGGGGGTATTATTGTGTTTTTGAAAAAAATTGTTAAGATTCTTTCAGTGACTTTAGCATTTTCAATCGTTTTTAATTTATTTTTTATTTTTGATTTTTTGTCTGAGAATATATATATGCTTTTATCATGCGTCGTATGGCTAATGTATATGCCATTTATGGCAATGAAAACTCGAGCATTTTTTGCTTTTGAAAATATCAGTAAAAAAGAAATTAGACAGGTTGTTTTATCTACAACATTAGAAACAAGTATTCTTGTGATTATGTTTTTACAGATGGTTTTAACAAAGCATATTGTTATGTTAATTGTATTTTCCATTATTTTAATTGGTTTTCAAAGTGTTGATTATTATTTAGGCGTAATTTTGGATGATAAAATTGTTATTGGAAAAACTGTTGGGGTGTTTAAAAATGATAGTAAGGAAAAACTTATTTTATCAGGATGTTATACAACAATTTTTACATTAGTAGTGGCTTTTATTTTACTAATTTGCTTAATAGATAATGTTTTAACCCAAAGCATTATTTCAGGGATTTTTTTATTAATTGTATATATATTACTAGATTATACAAAGAAGGTAGAAACTAAGAATTATTTATTTATTAAAATGGATTTTTTAATATTTATTTTATACTTCTTATTAGTAAAAAATAAGGTAGATAGTTTTACACCAATATCTATTTTTACCTTTTTTGGACTAGTTATTTTATATCCTTATTTTAAGCATGTTAGTAATACTATGAAGAAATATTTGGAAATTAATAAAGAATAGAAGGATTAATAAGGTGGCATTAGTTGTATTTAATAAAAATGAAGCAGGTAATGCTTTTTGGGAAAATATGGGATTTGCTAGTAGAGATGATCTAGTATATCGCAATAAAGCATTAGTGGATATTATTAGAATCGATACATAATTAAAAAATGGCTATTTAAGAGGATTTATTAGAAAAGGAAGTGTTTAAAATGGATAAATTTGAATTTAGAATTATTAAAAAAGAAGAGGCGGATGAAGGAGCTATGCTTGAGCAACTATGCTTTCCACCGCATGAGGCCTGTTCAATCCCATCTATGCTTGATAGAATTGAGAAAGCAACAGATATTTTCTTAGTCGCAATTGATAAAAAGACAGGAAAAATTGTTGGTGAGCTTAATGGTATTGCGACCGATGAGGATAGATTTAGGGATGAGTTTTTTACAGATATCAATCTACATAATCCAAATGGAAAGAATATAATGTTACTAGGATTATGTGTTTTAGAAGAATATCGTGGTTTTGGAATCGCAAAAGAATTAATGCAAGTATATGTGCGTAATGAACAAAAAAGAGGAAGAAAAAAATTATTTTTAACTTGCTTGGATGAAAAAATTGCCATGTATGAAAAGTTTGGATTTAAGGATCTAGGTATTTCTGATTCAACATGGGGAAATGAACAATGGCATGATATGGTTTATTTTTTAAATGATTAAAAAAATTATTATGTTTTACAATCAAAGGTTACATATGAAAGTTATTGTGATATAATGATAAAAAAGGAGGAATTTTGATGTTAATTGGTATAATTATTGTGGCTTCAGTTATTTTTTTATTGTTATTAACAATAATCATTATTTATAATTCATTATCTAAATTAAATGTTTATATTAATGATGCATTTTTAAATCTAGATGTATTATTTATGAAGAAGTGGGGTTTATTTAGAGTTATTGCTAGTTCAGTAGAAGAAACTGATGAATTATTAAAGGAAGAAATTGATAATTTAGTTTCAAAAGAATATGTTGATTTTGCTTTTTTAAATAAAATTGACTCAATTAATGTTTTGTCAAACAAGATCAACGTTCTTACTTTATCAAACAAAACAAAAATTAGCGCTGATTTAAGTGTTGTATTTGAAGAAATCAAAAAGCTTGATGAAGAGATTAATGCTTTTGAAGAAAAGTTTAATGCCATTATTAAAACATATAATTTAAAATTTTCAGTATTCCCTAATAAGGTTGTTGGAAAACTTTTCCGATTTAGACCATACAAACAATTTAAAAATATTTCTTTAACAATTAACAATAATGAAAAACCTGAGGAAGTAAAAGAAGTGGTTTCTGAAGAACAAATAAACGGCTAAAAATAGCCGTTTTTTATTTGAAATATATTTCTTTTGCGTTGTTGTAAAACACATCTTTTTGTTCTTCTTTTGTAAATATATTTAGCATATAGTCTAAGAGATTAGAATAGCTATCACGAGTAAGACTTGAAGGCATATCTGAACCAAACATCAGCTTTTTACATCCAAGAATTTCTTTAGCTAACTTTATATGTTTTTGAGCTGTAGGGTAAGGATATACCTCAGGTTTAGCATTAGATGCTACACTTGCTAAATCAAAATAAACGTTGTCTAGATTAAGCTTAATCAATGATTCTTTTAATAGATCATAATCATTAATTTGAGGACTTAATAAATGGCATACCACAAAAGTTGTATCAGGATATTTTAAGAATACTTTTTGTAAATTGTCTACTTGCCAACAACAGTTTCTTGGCCTACCAATATCTAAGACAACTACGAGATTTTTTTCACTAGCCATTTTAAATACATCATCTAAATCTTCATAGATATCAAGCTCTCTATGATAAGCCATTAATCCTGAGCCATTGGATAATTCAAGCTTTAATATTTTAAAATTAAGTTCATCAAATAGATGATGGATAATTTTTTCTTTATTGACACAAAATGGATCATAGCTTGCGGCACCCACAAAACGATCGGGATATTTTTTTACGGCATCATAAGTATAAAGATTTTGAAAACCTAAATACATTCCTTGAAGCAAAACCGCTTTTTCGACATTATGTTTATCCATAACCTCAAGTAAAGCCTCAGGAGTTACACCATAATCTCCCATTCCTTCGGGAATCATTCGGAATTCATGACCGCTAGCATATTTGGCCATTCCATTTCCAATTCCTTGAAGCTCACCTTGACTGCCAATTCCACTAATATATCTCGCGACATGAGCATGAGCATCGATTATTTTCATAAAATCACCTCAAAATTATTATAACATGTTTTATTTATTTTTTTTTATGTTATAATAACATAATGATTAAGGAGGTGGTAATAATGACAGCGGAAGAAGCAATTAAAAAGATTGATGAAGGAAAAATAGATGAAGCGTATC
This sequence comes from Anaeroplasmataceae bacterium, assembly GCA_016294165.1. Lineage (GTDB taxonomy): Bacteria > Bacillota_I > Bacilli_A > Acholeplasmatales > JAEDCM01 > JAEDCM01. Next base: position 1,866 of record JAEDCM010000028.1, on the reverse strand, counting down.
AATTTTTCTGTGAAGATTACAAAAAGACGAATAATCTTTTTTCTAAATATTATCAAACCATTATCGAATTTCATTATTTGAGATTTGATCCAAATGATTTAATTAAATCATTTGAATTATTATTGGGATTACCAAAATTTATGCATCCACAAGTTTTATTGCCATTAATATCCTTAAATTTGGATATTGAAAAGTATGATGGTGTAATTAAATATTCAAAAATGGCTTTTGATTTGGGTGTTGATCACCCTTTATTATATTCTGCATATGGCAAGGGATTGTTTAAAACAAAAAAGAATTTAAACGAAGCATTAAAGTATTTGGATATGGCAATTAATCATGATGATGCTAATATTGATTTAGTTGCTTTAACATTTGATACAAAAATGGAGATTTTATTTTCAATGAAGGATTACAACGAGGCTCTTCGTGCAGTTAATCAAATGTATATTAAATTTGGCACAAAATCCTTTATTGATTTTGAAAGATTGAAAATTGCCACTATTGATGAAAATAATAAAGATGATATTGATGAAATGTTCAATAATCTTAAAGGACAACCAGAGGAATTTAACGCGGCTTTTTTAATGTTTGAATATTATTTTCATAAAATGGATGCTTTAAAAATTCAATATTATGGAGATTTATTATTGAATAACTATCCGATTGATGAACGCGAAAAAGCCATCATTTATATTAGATTAGCAGATATTTATAGTGAAAGTGATGATGAATTAAGCATTTCATATTTAAAAAAGGCTGAGGAGCTTAATTATTTCTTAGATGAGGTAAATCATAAACTAGGTGAGATTTATTATTTCCGTGATAATTATAATTCTTTTAAAGAGGCTATCAATTATTTTATAAAAGCAGTTGATATCTTTCCTCATCCAGTTTCAATCAATTATTTAGCTCGTTCATATTATTTTATTGCTCGTTATGATTTGTTAATTGAATGTATTGATAAATATAAAAAAATATTGAAGAAAAATAAGAATTATCACTATTTTGTTTTATTATCTGAGTATTATAATGCAATTGGAAAGCATGATAAAGCAATGGCTTACTTAAGAGAATCGGCTATTAGAAAGCAATTAAATGTCGACCAATATAATTACTTAAATTATCGAAACAGTAAGAATCCAAATAGAATTATGAGATTGTATAGAAATGATGTTTTAGAAGAAAAACTACCTAATAAAACCATGGGAGAAGCTTATTATAGTGGGCTTTTTGGGTTGGATAGAGATCTTGATAAGGCTTTAGATTATAGTAATAAGGCACTAGAGGAGATTAGATCTAATTGTCATTTATCTTTGATTGGAAGTGTATATCTTTCTAAAGGTGAATATGATAAGGCTTTTGCTTACTTTAAGGAAGGTAAGGAACAATATGATGAGAACAATGATTGTAGCTGTCCGATAGCTTTCTACGCATATTGCATGTATTTAGGACTTGGGGTAGAAATGAATAAAAAAGAAGCTTTTCGATTAATTTGTGATGTTATTTTTGAAAAGAAATATTGCGTAGGTGAGAATTTAGCTAGCCTATATTGTTATATGGCAATGGATCTAAATATTGATTTATCTGATGCGTATTTATACCTTAAGGATTATCATGAGAGAAGACATCAAACAGGTATATATTATACCTTAGCTTTAGCTGCTAAAAAGTTAAATATTAAGAAGGATGAAAAGCTTTATAATAGATTATTTAGAAAATCTTTAAAATATGCATCGAAGGAAGAGGTTAATTATTATAGTAATAATCCAACCATTCCGTTTATGACTCATTATTAAAAAAAGGAATTGTTTTGTAGTGAACCCACAAAGTTGGACATAATAATTTAATATTGTAATTGAAGAA
>JAEDCM010000027.1 GCA_016294165.1 Anaeroplasmataceae bacterium | reverse complement strand
TCTCATTTAAATAATATTCTTTTTTGTGTCTATGAACTATTGACTAGTTCATTTTAAGAACGTCTTATTTTTTGTTTATCCTAACGATTTCAGCATCCTTATTTAGTATTGCAGGAATCTTAATTAGATAGTATGTTGCAGAAGCAATTAAAGTAAATACAGATACGTATTCTAAGAAGTTAAGGTTGTCCACTCCATGACTGAAATCTGTTTCATATTTTTCATTGAAATCATCAATTGCATTAGCACGCTTGTCACTTCCTAATGCACATTCAGGATATAAAAGGTTGCAATTTTTTCCGCATCCTGTACAATTCTTGTTCTTTAAGAAGTCTTTCATTGTATAGCTTTCTTCAACCTCTAGTTCATTATCAGCTGTTATATCTTCATGCTTGAAGGTTAATGTTTTAATAAATGTGTTTTTGGTAAATAAAGTTTTAATACCATAAATAGATAAACCAATACAAATTACAAGAAATATGTACGATACAACTAGACTGCGATGCCCGATTTTTAAATATTCACATATTGCATCAACGATTTTATTAAAATTCAACGCAACATAGATTGCTAATAAAATGATTGCTAGATAAGCGCAAAAGAAATGTAGGTTTGCAAATAATGTATATCCTAGAAAATCAAGGGGAATCATTGTATTGATTAGCAGCCCAGTAATAGCAATTATTAATACATCAAGAATAATTAATCCTTTAAAGATTGTATAAACCTTTGATTTAATGCTAATATCTTTCTTTTTTAAATTTAAGACATTTGTTTTTACATCATTTTTATATGATAAAACATGGATGGTAAATAATACTATTGCTAATATTCCTAAAAGTTGGTGGAATAGAATAGATGTAAAGTATATTCTTGTCAAATAGAATGTTAATAAAATTATGATAAAATCGATAATTATTGTTTTTTTCATAATTAATCACCTCAATTATGAATTTTATCATAACTATTTAAAAAATAAAATAGTATTTTTACTGGAAATGAGTGCTAGTTAATGTACGTAAATATTTGAAAAAAGAATAAAATAGTGTATAATACTTATAGGGGGTGGATTTCTTGAATAAAAAATATTTAATAGGAATTGGATTGATATTTGCTTTAGTATCAAGTGTTTTATTTTTTCTTTTAGTGGATAATCCTGGAAAAGAAGAAATAATTGCTTTGGTGATGTTGTTAGCAGGAATTGTATGGTATTTAGCATTTATGTTCTTTGTTGATGAGAAAAACAGTTTTTATATTTTGATTAGTGGTATATTTTTCGTAGTAAATACTGTTTGCCAAATATTATTTATTACTTCAGGTCAAGAGTTTAAGAATTCATTAGCAGTGGGTGTTAGTATATTTGGAATATCAGCAATTTTCTTTATGTACACTAAAATGACAGAAAAAAAAGAATAAAAAAAAGAATGAGGGATATTCATATGCCTCATTTTTTAAGGAAAAAGGTGATTTTATGGAACATTTGTTGTTTACTATGAATGCCATATTACCGATTTTATTACCGGTATTATTGGGGTATTTTTTAAGAAGAATTAATTTCTTTAAGGATGATTTTTTAGTTTTATGTAATAAATTTGTTTTTAATGTTTTAATTCCGATACTTTTATTTAAAAATTTGTATCTTGCGAATTTAAATGAAATTGATCTTGCCTTTGTAGGTTTTGCAAGTGGATCAATTTTGGCTTTATTCTTTATTGGAATGATTGTTGTAGCTTTTGTACCTGATAAAAAACAAAAGGGAGTCATGCTACAAGCATCTTTTAGATCAAATTATGCCATCATCGGAATTCCATTAGCTACAATGCTTGGTGGAGAAGAAGCAGGAGCTGCGGCTTCAGTAGTAGCAGCAGCAACAGTTCCGTTATTTAATATATTGGCGGTTATTGCTTTAACAATATATGATAAAGAGGATGGAGAAAAGATCTTAATATCTTCTATATTGAAAAAAATCGTGCGTAATCCATTAATTATTGGTGTATTCTGTGGGTTATCTACATGCTTCATCTTTATGGGAATTGATAATCTAGGCGGAAATGTCAACGCGTTTTTGAATAATGATTTAACATTTGTTCCTAAAACAATAAATAGTCTTGCCAATTTGGCAACACCATTAGCGTTAATTGTATTAGGTGGAAGATTTGAATTTAAAGCGGTTAAGCGTTTGTGGAAGCAATTAGTGGTTTCAACAACTTTAAAATTAGCAATTGTACCAGCATTTTTCTTAACCATTGCTTATTTCCTTGGTTTTGATAGTAAAATTGAATTTGGAATCCTAATTGCCTTATTTGCAACACCAATTGCTGTATCGAGTGTTCCGATGGCTATGCAAATGAAACAGGATGATGAGTTAGCTGGACAGATAGTTGTTTGGACAAGTGCCTTATCAGCTTTTAGTTTATTTGTGATTATTTTACTTTGTTCAATTCTTGGAAGATTATAAAAAAAATATCCTCGGTTGATGAACCGAGGATTTTGTTTATTTATTATCGTGACGATCCTTTAATAATTTAGCAATTGGGGCTAAAATTATTAATCCAGCAGAAACAAATAATGCAATTACAAATTCAAATGAACAATAAGAGTATGCAACGGCTAATGAAGTTTTAAATCCGTTATTTCTTAATTCATCAAGAATTGTGAATGAGAATGTTAAAACGTATTGACTAACTGCATAAACTGCACAAACTAATACAAAGTTTTTAATAAAAGTTAAGTTTTCGGGAATTTTCTTTCCGAAAAGTGATACACCAAGTGATGCAATACCGATGAAAAATGGTAAAGCGATTAATGCCCAGTGGAATTCAAGTGTGATAGAAGGATTCTTAAATGCTTTACTTCCACCTGTAGTAATCATTATGTATGTATAAACAACACCAATACCGATTAATAGTAATCCAAAAATATAAGTTAATAAGTCAGATAAGCTTTCATGCTTGTTTGCTTTCTTGTATACAAATCCAATAAGCCATCCGATTAATCCACATACTAAAAATACAACTAGGTTATGTGATTCATTATTATTGATGATGCGATATATTAGCATTCCAAGACCACCGCTGATTGCTGCTGCCCAACTTCCGCTTAATATAGCCGCAAGAATTATAACTACTCCACCAAAACGAATTGCTTGTGTTCCGTAAGGTGATCCAACTTGTACAGAAAAGTATTGAACACCTAAGCAACATAATGTAAAAAATGTAACCAATGTGATTGATTTTAAAGTTATTCTATTTTCTTTCATTTCATTTCCTCCAATGCCTTCTTAAAAATTATACATTATTCTAGAGTTATTTCAAGAGAAAAAGCGAAAACAACATAAGAAAAGTTAATTTTTTGCTTATTTTTTTATATTTTAATATAAATACTGAGGATTGTTATTATCATTAGATAAAGAATATGTTACGGCCTTATTAGGCTTTTTATTAATTATCGTCTAGGTATTTGTTTTTTTATTACGGACAGAATGTTCTTTATGAGTCTACAACAAAAACAAAAAGGAAGAAAAAACCATTTTTGGGTTTTTGGACAAAAAAAACAATTGTTTAAAATTTTTGTTTTGTTATAATCAAATACGAACATATTTTAAAATGAAAGAGGGAAATAAAATGTACAATCGTGTATATAACTTTTCTGCAGGACCTGCAGTATTACCAGAGGAAGTATTAAAAGAAGCACAAGATGAAATGTTAAATTATAACAATACAGGAATGTCTGTAATGGAAATGAGCCATCGTTCTAAGGCTTTTGAAACAATCATTAATGAAGCAGAAGCTGATTTAAGAAAGCTTTTAAACATTCCTGACAACTATAAGGTGTTATTCCTTCAAGGAGGAGCAAGCCAACAATTCGCGATGATTCCAATGAATATCATGAAGAATAGAAAGGCTGATTATATTATTACTGGACAATGGGCAAAGAAAGCTTACCAAGAAGGACAAATCTTTGGTGATTGTAAAGCTGTTGCATCATCAGCTGATAAAACATTCACATATATTCCAGACTGTAGCGATTTAGACATTAGAGAAGATGCAGACTATGTATATATTTGTGAAAACAATACAATTTATGGAACAAAATTCCATCAATTACCAAATACAAAAGGAAAGATTTTAGTTGCTGACCAATCAAGTTGTTTCTTATCAGAACCAGTGGATGTAACTAAATATGGTATCTTATATGCTGGAGTTCAAAAAAATGTTGGACCTGCAGGTATGGTTATCGTTATTATTAGAGAGGATTTAATTACTGAGGATGTATTACCATATACACCTACAATGTTAAAATATAAAATTCATGCAGATAACAAATCATTATATAATACACCACCAGCATATGGTATCTACATTTGTGGTAAAGTATTTAAATGGTTATTGAAAACTGGTGGATTAGAGGCTAGAAAAAAGATTAATGAGGAAAAGGCTGCTATCCTATATGATTATTTAGATCAATCTAAATTATTTGTTGGTACTGTTGAAAAAGCAAGTCGTTCATTAATGAATGTTCCATTCATCGTTAATCCAGAAGTTGTTACCGATAAAGAAAAGAAGGATGCACTTGAGGCTAAATTTGTTAGTGAAGCCAAAAAAGCAGGATTCGAAAATCTTAAGGGGCACAGAACTGTTGGTGGTATGCGCGCAAGTATTTATAATGCGATGCCAATCGATGGTGTAAAAGCCTTAGTCAAGTTTATGGCTGAATTTGAAGCACAAAATATGTAATTAGAGGGAAAAGAAATGAAAATTAATTGTTTAAATAAAATTTCAAAGGCTGGTCTTAGTCTTTTAAAAGATAATTATGAAATAGTAGAGGATGTTAATTGTGCTGATGCTATTTTAGTTAGAAGTCAAGCTATGCATGATATGGAATTAGATAATAATGTTAAAGCTATTGCAAGAGCTGGTGCAGGTGTTAATAATATTCCATTAGATAAATATGCTAAAGAAGGTATTGTTGTATTCAATACACCAGGTGCTAACGCTAATGGTGTTAAGGAATTAGTAATTGCTGGTTTATTATTATCATCAAGAAAAATTGTTGATGGAATTAATTGGGTTACTGAAAATAAAGAAGCTGAAACAATCGCAAAGGATGTTGAAAAAGCTAAATCAAAATTTGCAGGTGGAGAAATTGCCGGTAAGAAGCTAGGAGTTATCGGGTTAGGAGCTATTGGAGTTTTAGTTGCTAATGCGGCTGTTGCTTTGGGAATGGAAGTATATGGATGTGATCCATTCTTGTCAGTTGACAACGCAAGAGCTTTATCTAAAGATGTTAATTATGTAAAATCAAATGAAGAAATCTATGAAAATTGTGATTATATTACAATTCATGTTCCTGCTTTACCTGATACTAAGGGTATGATTAATAAAAATACTATTGGGCAAATGAAAGATGGTGTAGTAGTATTAAACTTTGCACGTGATGTATTAGTTAATGAAGATGATATGAAGGAAGCATTAGAGGCAAATAAGGTCGCATGTTATGTAACTGACTTCCCAAATCCAAAAACAAAAGATATGAAAAATGCTGTTGTTATCCCACATTTAGGTGCTTCAACTGAAGAATCAGAGGATAATTGTGCACGTATGGCTGTAAAGCAAGTTATGGATTATTTAGAAAATGGAAATATCAAAAATTCAGTAAACTATCCTGCATTAGATGCTGGTGTTAAAAAAGGATTACGTATTACTATCAACCATACCAATATGCCAGGTATCATTAATAAGGTTACTGACGTTATTACAAAGAAAAATGGAAATATTGAAAATATGTATTCAAAATCTAAAGGGGAATTTGCTTACACAATATTAGATATTGATCACGCTATTGATGTTGATCCAAAAGAATTTGATCACGTTGAAGGTGTTTTAAGAGTTAGAGTTTTAAACTAGGAGAGTTTTTATGAAGATTGGGATGCCTGTTTTATTCGAATATGATAGCGTTTGTGAAAATGTTAAGCTTGCAAAAGAGTTAAATGTTGATTTTATTGAAATGAATCTTAATATGGCTTATTGTCGCGAGGCTTTAGAAGGAAAAGAGGATCTACATAAGCTGTTTAATGAGAATAATTTAGATATGACGCTTCATTTTTATGATGAAACAGATTTTGCGACTTATGTTGAGGTTATCGATGCATATTTAGGTTTATTAGAAAAGTATGTTAAATTAGGCGCAAAATATAATTTAAAAAAGGTTAATATTCATCTAAATTGTGGTCCGGTTGTAACTATTTCTGGTGTTAAAAACTATATTTATGAGAAAGAGGGCGAGGATTTTAAAAAGAGAATTACTCGTGCTCTAAACAAAGCTTTAGATATTTTAAGTCCATATGGGATTGATCTTGTTATTGAAAATGTTAACTATGGTAAGGAGATTCCATATCTAAAAGATGTATATAGGTTTTTAAAGGCTGAAGGATATAATTTTAATTTAGATGTTGGTCATGATGATAATTCAGGTTATTTTGTGACAAAACTTGATAAGGAAATTGATTTAGGCTTTAAAGAGTTTCATGTTCATGATGCCAATGGTAAAACTGACCATTTATGCTTAGGTGATGGGAATGTTGATTTAAAGTATTATAAGAGTTTAGCAGAAAAAAATGATGCATATGTATTATTAGAGGTTAAATCTAGTGATGATTTGCGTAAATCAGTTCCATATTTCAAAAATTTATAAAAAATAATAGCATATTTGATATGCTATTTTTTTTCGAAAATATTTTTGATTTCTTGAAAATTATATCCTTGACTTATGGCTAGAATAAGCTTTATTCTTGCCTTTTGACTATTTAGGTTATCGCCAAAGATAACACCTAGCTTTTTTAAATGATTTCCCCCACCTTCATAGCCGTAACTATCAAGGACTCGACCTTTCATGCATCTAGAGGTTAAAACAATGGGGATATTTTTATTAAGGGCATTCTTTATTCCTTCAATCATTTTGATTGGAACGTTTCCACGCCCTAATCCTTCAAGGATAATCCCTTTTGTATTGTTTTCCACTAAATAATTAATTAGATTTGAATTTGCATCTGCATAGCATTTGATGATTTCAACATTGGAAAGAATGCATTTAGGAGTGATGTTTCGTCTTTTAAAATGAATGTCGCGATAATAGTAAACATCATCAGAGTCAATTACTCCTAGTGGACCATATTCTAATGATTTAAAAGTATCAAGAGCCATAGTGTGGGTTTTAGTAACTTCTCGTGCTGAGTTTATTTCACCATTTAAAACGACTAATACTCCTCTATTTAATGAGTATTTACTATTGGCAACTAAAATAGCATTTGCAAGATTTGATGGCCCATCATAGCTTAATTCACTTATATTACGCATTGAACCAGTGATGACAACTGGTTTTGATGTGTTAGTGTATAAATCTAGGAAATAAGCTGTTTCCTCTAAAGTATCAGTTCCATGCGTTACGACAATTCCTTTGATGTCATCATCTAAAGCAAATTTATTAATCAAATCACCAAGTGTCTTCATGTCTTCAATTGAAATATGAGGGCTTGGTTTCATAAATAATTCAATATGCTCGATTTCAATATCTTGTAGTGAGCTATTAATGGTGTTTAGAATGTCAATGAAGGAAGAAGAGATTACTGCGCTATTGTTTATTCTTTCCATTGAAATTGTTCCACCAGTAAAAATAACCATAATTTTCATTTTTATCACCTCAAATATGTTATAGTGTGTTTATCATAATCAATGATTTTTTCATTTTTTAAAGCTATTAATTCGCGAGATAAGGATGGCCTCGGGATATTTAAATAGTTTGCTAGAGATTCTTTAGAAGATATTTTAATAGTTTTATTATTTGAAGATTTAGTATTATTAATAATATAAAACATAATTTTATCTCTAATTGTTTTTTGAGATAATATTTTTAATTTATTCATAGCGGTTTTACTTTTGTTAGATAATATTAACAAATAGTTTTCTAATATTTTTTGATTTTTAAAAAGGTCTAGCAATTCATTTTTTGAAATTTGAATTAATTTTGTGTTTTCAATACAAATAACATCGCCTAGATAATAATCGTCTGTAAATAGAAGATTTTCGCCAAATAAGCCATTTTTCTCAATTTCAATAATTTCATATTCATTATCAAAATAGGTTAAAGTTGAAATGGATATCTTTCCTTCAATAACTAGATTAAGACAATGGCATTTATCACCCTCTTGATGAATGATCGCGCCTTTTTGAAATTCTTTTATGGTTAATTTAGAAAAATCAATATTGCAATTATTAAATAAAGAATGCATAATTTCACCTCTTTTTGTAACATATGTTACATACATTAGATTTTATCATATGTATAATATTTTTGTAAAGAAAGGAAAGGTTAAAATGAAAAAGTTATTTGCGGTATTAGTATTATGTATACTATGTATTACTGGTTGTGGGAAAGAAAAGAGCGATGAAAAGATTACTATTCGTGTGCCTCAAGGAACACCACTAGTAGCATGTGGAGGATTATTAGATAAAGATTATGTTGAATTTGATGTTGTAAGTGGGCCAGCCCTATTACAAGAAGGATTGACTAAGGGTGAGATTGATGTAATAATTGCGCCTATTAATGTTGGGACCAAATTATATATCAATGGTGGATCAAAGTATAAATTAGATTCAGTAATTGTTAGTGATAATAATTATATTGTGACTAAGAATGGTGAATTGAATAGTATTAATGATTTATCTGGAAAAGACATTATTGCTTATGGGCAAGCATCAACTCCAGGAGTTACCTTAAGCACAGCGTTACAAGTATCAGAAGTAACAGCTAATGTTACATATGAGTCAAGTGTTGCTCTTGCGGTTGCAGGATTAAAAGAAAGTAATTATGCTTTAGTAGCTGAGCCTGAATTAACTAAATTAAAGGCTGATTACCCAAGTTTGAAGGTTTTAGATTTAGGTGATGTTATTGGATTTGATATTCCGCAAGCTGGTGTCTTTGTGAATCCAAAAAGCAATACAAAGCTTGTAAGTAAATTCCTTAAAGCATTAGAAGCAAACATAACATCATTGAATAGTGCACCGGCGGTATATGCTGACAAGGTTGTTGAACTTCATGCTTTTTTTGAAACAATGACTGTAGAAGTTATTACAAATAGTATTCCTCGCAGCAATATCAATTATTTAAAGGCTAGTGAAAATGTAACATTTTTGAATTCATTTTATAGCTTATTAAATAACTATAATTCAAACATTTTAGGTGGAAATACACCAAATGAAGATTTCTATTATTAAAAAATATGGATTTTACTTATTAGGCGTTGTTTTGATTTTTGCTGTTTGGGGCATTTCAGCTAATATAATTGACAATCATTATATTTTACCTAAATTAGGAATTGTTTTTGAAACACTGTTTAAAATCTTAAAGACCACTAATACTTATCGAATTATTTTTGCTACTTTACTAAGATTGATATTAATTATTGTATTTTGTCTTGGTTTAGCGGTTATTTTAGCATTCATCTCGAAAATAAATAAGAGCATTGAGGAAATAATAACACCTATAATTGTTTTGTGTAAAACAACACCAGTTGTAATATTTATTGTTCTTTTATTGATTATGGTTGGGAGAGAAAAAGCGCCATATATCATTACTGGAATGGTTGTTCTACCTTTGATTTATGAGGCGATTATGGCAGGGATTAATAATTTGGATAAGGATATATTAGATGAGATTAAAATGATTAGTAATGTTAATTTTAAGGTGTTATTAAAAATTCATTTGCCATTATCTTGGCCTTTTATTAAGCAAGCCTTATTGCAATCAATTGGTCTTGGGTTAAAGGTTCTAGTTATGGCAGAATATTTAGCGCTTAATAAAAATAGCATTGGTAGAGAAATTTCATTTTACCGAGATTTTATGATGTATGAATATATTTATGCATGGGCAATAATTTTAATTGTTTTGGTATTTACAATTGAAATAATTATCCGAAAATTTAAAAAAACAAATTAAGCTTAAGATCTTCTTAAGTTTTTTGTTTTTATTTGTCAATGGGTTAAAATTTATGTTGTTTTATAATTGGCTTTTTGATAAAATGATAATAGATTAAATTTTATAAGGAGATGAATATTGTGGCTGTTAAGTTGGTTATGGAACAACACCAAATTGATGAACTAGTAGCTTGTATTAATGAACATAAGAAAAAACCAGGTCCATTAATGCCATCATTACATGATGCACAAAGAATATTTGGGTGCATCCCAATTGAAGTACAAAAGATTATATCTAACGAATTAAATGAAAGCGTTGCCAAGATAAATGGTGTAGTAACTTTTTATTCACACTTCTCAATTGAGCCAAAAGGAAAGCATGTTATTGGAGTTTGTTTAGGAACTGCATGTTATGTTAGAGGTTCACAAGATATAATTGATGCTTTTAGTGATGAATTAGGTATTAAGCCAGGGCAAACTACTGATGATGGTATGTTTACACTTGAAGCAACAAGATGTATTGGAGCTTGTGGATTAGCTCCAGTATTTACAATTGATGGAAACGTTTATGGTTCTGCCAATCCAACAATTGCGCGTAAAGCATTAAAGGAATATAAATAAGGAGGGTTTTTATGAAATCTATCAAAGAATTAGAGCTTATAAAAGAAGAGTATTCGAAAAGACTTGCCCTTCGACATGAAGGTGGACAAGCTGATCCGAATAGTAAAATTCGTGCTCAAATTGTTGTTTGTGGTGGAACAGGATGTATGTCAAGTAAATCACAAAGTATCAAGGATGAGTTTGATAAGCAATTAAAAAATTTAGGAATTGAAGATGAAGTCTTAGTATATATGAGTGGATGCTTTGGACTTTGCGAAAAGGGGCCAGTTGTTGTAGTTTATCCAGAAGCAACATTTTACTCACATATGAAGGTTTCTGACGTTGAAGAAATCTGTCGTGAGCATCTGGTGAACGGGCGAATCGTAACAAGAAAAGCTTACACAGAAATTGATGAAAATGATGTAGCTAAGGTAAAATCATTTAGAGAAATGGGATTTTATGCTAAACAACATCGTATTGCTTTAAAGAATTGTGGGTTTATTGATCCATTCTGTATTAAAGAGTATATCGGTTGCGATGGTTATTTGGCATTAGCTAAGGTACTAACAGAAATGACTCCTGATGAAGTAATTAATGTTATGAAGGAATCAGGATTACGTGGACGAGGTGGAGGAGGATTCCCTACTGGTTTAAAATGGAGTCTTGCGGCTAAAAATAAAGGCCAAGATAAGTATATTATTTGTAATGCGGATGAGGGAGATCCAGGAGCATTCATGGATCGTGCTGTTTTAGAGGGTGACCCACATGCGGTTATTGAAGCAATGGCTATTGGTGGTTATGCAATTGGTGCTAGCCAAGGTTATGTTTATGTAAGAGCTGAATATCCACTAGCTGTTGAAAGATTAGAGGCCGCTATTAAGTCTGCCTATGAAGAGGGATTATTAGGACAAAATATTTTAGGTTCAGGATTTAACTTTGATTTAGAGGTTAGACTTGGAGCTGGTGCATTCGTTTGTGGAGAGGAAACTGCGCTAATGGCTTCTATCGAGGGTGAAAGAGGTATGCCTCGTAATAAGCCACCATTCCCTGCTGATTCAGGATTATGGAAGAAACCAAGTATTATTAATAATGTTGAAACATATGCAAATATTCCACAGATTATTTTAAAGGGTGCTGAATGGTTTAGAAGCATTGGTACAGAAAAGTCTAAAGGTACTAAGGTATTTGCTTTAGGAGGAAAAATTAATAATACAGGATTGCTTGAAATTCCTATGGGAACAACACTTCGCGAGGTTATTTATGATATCGGTGGCGGAATTCCTAAAGGAAAGAAATTTAAGGCTGTTCAAACTGGAGGACCATCTGGTGGATGCTTAACTGCAAAACATTTAGATACTCCAATCGATTACGATAATTTAGTTGCCCTTGGTTCTATGATGGGATCAGGTGGAATGATTGTTATGGATGAAGATAACTGTATGGTTGACGTTGCTCGTTTCTTCTTAGATTTCACAGTTGATGAGTCTTGTGGAAAATGTATTCCATGTCGTGAAGGAACTAAGAGAATGTTAGAAATTCTTGAAAAGATTACTCGTGGACAAGGTACTTTAGAGGATCTTAAGACTCTTGAGGAACTTGCGGTTACAATTAAGGATTCTGCATTATGTGGATTAGGACAAACAGCACCTAACCCAGTTTTATCAACATTATCTAACTTCTATGATGAGTATGTAGCTCATGTTGTAGATAAGAGATGTCCGGCAGGAGTTTGTAAGGATTTAATCAAATATTATATTACAGATAAATGTATTGGATGTACAAAATGTAAGAGAAATTGCCCTGCTGGTGCGATTACCGGTGATGTTAAACAAAAACACACTATCGATACTAACAAGTGTATTAAATGCGGTGCATGTAAGCAAGCTTGTCCAGTTAGCGCAATAATTACGGCATAGGGGGTTATTGTATGGAAAATATGGTAAAAGTTAGAATTAATGATATTGATATAGAAGTTCCTGCTGGTTCAACTATTTTAGAGGCAGCCAACAAGGCTGGTATTGATATTCCTCGTTTATGCTTTTTAAAGGAAATAAACGAAACATCAAGCTGCCGTTTATGTGTTGTTGAAATCGAAGGTTTAAGAACATTGAAGAATTCATGTACTGTCAAAGTAAATGATGGTATGGTAGTTAGAACAAATACTGAAAGAGTTCGTAAGGCAGTTGTGGCAAATCTTGAATTAATTGCTGGTAGTCATAAATTTGAATGCTGGAAATGTCCAAGAGAACATAACTGTGAGTTATTGAGATTATTGAGAAAATACAATATCGAGAATAAGATTGGTGAAGATGATAATTTTAGTAAAAAAGAAGTAATCACAAATATTACTGATTCATTAGTAATCGATAGTTCAAAATGTATTTTATGTGGTAGATGTATCGCGGCATGTGAAAAACTTGCCGGAACAGGTGTTTTAAATTACAACTATCGTGGATTTAAGACTTTTGTTGGTCCTGCTTTAAATCATGATATGGAAGATAGTGGATGTATTTATTGTGGTAAATGTATTCAAGCTTGTCCTGTTGGAGCAATTAAAGAGAAAGATGATATCGATAAGGTAGAAGCTTTATTGAATAATAAGGACAACTATGTTGTTGTTCAAATGGCACCGGCTGTTCGTGCAGCTCTAGGTGAGGAATTTGGAAACAAAATCGGTACAAATACTGAAGGTAAAATGTATGCAGCTTTGAATAAACTAGGATTCAAGGATATTACTGATGTTAACTTTGGTGCTGATGTTACAATCATGGAGGAAGGAACAGAATTTATTCAAAGATTTACAGAGAATAAAAATTTACCTTTAATGACATCATGCTCACCAGGATGGATCAGATATATTGAAACATATTATCCTGAGATGATTGATAACTTATCAAGTTGTAAATCTCCTCAACAAATTCAAGGAGCATTAATTAAGAATTATTATGCTGATAAGATTGGGGTAGATCCTAAAAAGGTTAAGGTTGTATCAATTATGCCTTGTATTGCTAAGAAGAGTGAAGCTAATCGTCCAGAAATGGAAGTTGATGGTTTAAGAGATGTTGATGTTGTATTAACAACTAGAGAGTTAGCAAGAATGATTAAACGTCATGATATTGATTTTAATAATCTTGAGGATTATGTTCCAAATAGTCCATTAGCTCAATACACTGGTGCTGGAGTTATCTTTGGTGTAACAGGTGGAGTAATGGAAGCTGCTTTAAGAACCGTATATCATATCTTAGAGGGTAAAGATTTAGAAGATTTAAATATTACTGCTGTAAGAGGTGTTGAAGGAATTAAAGAAGCAACATTAACTATTTGTGGAAAAGAAGTTAATGTAGCAATTGTGCATGGTAGTGTAAATGTTCCTAAGATGATGGATCTAATCAAAAATGGAGAGAAAAAATATCATTTCGTGGAATTTATGGCATGTACAGGTGGATGTGTAAATGGTGGTGGTCAACCAATTGTTCCATCATTTATTCGTGATAATATTGATGTTCGAGTTTTAAGAGCAAAAGCATTATATGATATTGATGCAAATGCTAAATTAAGACAATCACATGAGAACCCATATGTAATTGAATTATATAAAGACTTCTTAGAAAAACCAGGAAGCCATAAAGCTCATCATTTATTACATACAACTTACAAGAAAAAAGAAATTTATTCAAAATAAGATAAATAATTGTCAAGGATATATAAATAATACATTATATTTACAATATAATTATTATGTTTCCTTGACTTTTTATCTAGTAAATAGTAAAATTGATGGTAGAAAAGTAAGCGTTTTAATACTTTTTTAAAAAAAGAAAAGGAGAGATTTTATGAAAAAATTAACAACGTTTTTAGTTGCTGTTTTAGCTGTTGCTGGATTAGCTGCTTGCGGTAAATCTAAGAAAACTACAACAACTACAACTACAACAAAAGCGCCAACAACAGTAACAACAAAAGCGCCAACTACAGTAACAACAAAAGCGCCAACTACAGTAACAACAAAAGCGCCAACTACAGTTACAACAAAAGCGCCAACTACAGTTACAACAAAGGCGCCAACTACAACTACAACAAAGGCACCTACAACTACAAGTAAACCACTTGTATTCCCATATAATGTAGTTAGTGGTACACCAGTATACTATGATGATTTCAGCTCACAAACTGAAGGAACTGCATTAGCATTATATGATGGTGCATCTAATGCTAAAGATTTAAATGCTCCAGCATTTGGTGGAAAGAATGGTGCAGCATTAGTTTCAAGTAACGCTGTATATAGCGGTGGGAAACTTGTTGCAACAGATAGTGACGCAACAGAGGATTATTTAGTAATTCCATTCAATGGTTCAATCGCTTTAGGAACTGTTGAGATTTATTTAGAAGCAAATGTTACAATGGCTGATACAACTAGAAAGATTCCAGGTGGATGGACTCCAATGGCTCTTTATGGTACAGATGCAGCTGGTGGTGGAAATAAGTTAGTAATGGGATTAAGAACTAACAATAATTCTGGATTTGCTAACCAAGCTGATAGATGTTTAGCTGCTTATATTGGATCTACAACTTCAAGTGCTACAGATACATCAGATTTCAAGAATTTCTTTAATCAAAAATTCTATACAACTGCTCCACTTAACATTACAGTTAAATGTGTTCTTGATTTTGAAAATGATACAGCTTCAATGACAATTAATGGTGATACAGTAACATTTGCAAGCTTTACAGCTTCATCTGTTGATTACATTAGATTTGGAACTAAATCAGGAACTAGTGATAATATGTCTATTTCAATTGATAATGTTGCAGTAGGATTCACTGGTCCAGATGTAGAAACATACAAACCTGCACAACTTGCTGCATTACAAGCTTACTATGATGCATTAAATCCTGCCACTGATTATACAGTTAATGGTGCAGATTTAGCTGCTAAATTAGCTGAAGGTAAAGCTGCTATTGAAGCATGTGGAGATTCAATTGCTGTTAAATCTGCATATGATGCTGCAATTGCTGCATTAGATGCTGTATTAAATGATACAGAACAAGCTGCTGCTGATTTAGCTGCTTATAAGACTGAAAAGCTTGCTGTTTTAGATGCAGAATATGCTAAGTATGACTTAAATAATTATACAGTTAATGGTGCTCAATTAACTACATATTATACAAACTTTACTACTGCAATTAACAATGCGACTTCAACTGCTGCAATCGATGCAATTGTTTTAAATGCTGCTAGCGCATTCGCTTCAGTACCAAATGATGATGCTGTTGCTGCAAAAGCATATGATGATGCTGTTGCTGCGTTAAATGCTGTAGAAAACATGACTACTGAAACATACGCTGTTGATAAAGCTGCTTATGATAATACAGTTGAAATGTATAATGCTTTAACTACTGAAGGAAAAGCTTTAGTTGCTGCTGAGTCAACTACAAAAGCTGCTGCTGTTGAAGCAAAATTAACTGAAATTTATAATGAACTTCCAGAAAGTGAAAAAGTTGCAATTCAAGTTGAAATCGTTAAAATCAATTTCGCAGATGAATATGCAAAATATGACTTAACTAAATATACTGTTAATGATTTAACAGCTGTTTACAATGCTGAGGTTGCAAAAATTGAGGCTTGTGCTACATTAACTGATTTAGATGCTGCTTATGAAGCAGGTGTTGCTGCTTTAGCTGCAGTATTAACTGATGAACAAGAATTTGCAAAAAATCCAGTATTAACAGTTGGAGCAGTTTCAAATGTTACATATGAAGCTACTTTAGAAGAAGTTCAAACTGCTGCTGGATATGCAAGTGCTGATGTTACTATTGCTGAAGGAACTACAGTTGTTGTTGATGGATTCACATTTACTGCTGGAATTAAGATTAAGAGTAATAACTTCCAATTTGGTGGTACTTCTCAAAAAGGAGCAAAATTAAGAACAATTACATTTACTGTAAAAGTTGATGGTGCAACATTAACTATTAATCTTTTAAGTGGTCAACTTGATCCAACAAGAGGTATTGAGATTTATAATGGTACAACATTAGTTGATACATTATATTTAACAGCTGAAGGAACTACAGTTTTAACAAAAGCTAATCTAACAGCTGGCGAATATACATTAAAATGTGTTGGTAACTCAGTTTCAATGACTTCACTTGTATTAGATGATAAAGAAGATACAACTAAAGATGTTTATGTAACTAGTATCGCAGCTACAACAGCTCCAACTAAGACTACATATGTTGTTAATGAAACAATCGATTTAAGTGGTTTAGTTATCACAGCTACATGTAAAGATTCATTTGCAGCTACTGAAACAACTCAAGAAATAATTGAAAGTGCTGCTTACACTACAGATGTTGATTCAATCGATATGACAACTGCTGGTGAAAAAACAATCACTATTTCATATACAAGCACTGATGCTAAGGTTGTAACTACAACAGTTACAATTACTGTTACAGAAGCTGCTTAATAATGATTTTAAGAGGAGAAGAAATTCTCCTCTTTTTTTATAATAAGATCAGTATATTTTTATTGTTGAAGCTTAATCATATATTTGTTATTTATATATATTTGTAATATAAGTGAAAAAAGGCTTGAGAAAATTAAAAAAAAGAGTATAATATTGCTTAGATGGCCCGTTGGTGAAACGGTTAACACATCGCCCTCTCAAGGCGACATTCATGGGTTCGAATCCCATACGGGTCACCATATTGAAAGAACGACTTTGATATAAAACGTCAAAGTCTTTTTTTTATCTAAATAGGATAAAAACCAACTAATAGAATAAATTTGACGGGTTTTGCCCCCTGTTTTTTCTTTTTTGGAGGTTCAAATAGGGTTAAAATCAAGAGAAAATGATAGTCTTGTATTTGACTCAGTAGTACAATTACATGATGAGCCCACGATCACACAAAAGGTGGCACTATTACAAGGCTATTTTTTATAAATATTTTAAAAACTATACGTTTGATTTTTAAGTCAATTCATAGTATAATAAAATATCGAGGTGTTATATTATGATTAGACAAAAAATTGGCAACAGAGTTAAAGAATTGCGTATTTCGAAGCAATATATGAATCAAGAAGAGTTTTCAAAAAAAATAGGTTGGGACAAAGCATATTTATGTAGAGTTGAATCTGGAAAGCAAAATATAACAATAGATAATTTAGTAGTGATATGTAATGGACTTGGGATTACTTTAAGTGATTTCTTTAGTGCGTTCGATACACCAATAAAGTATGAAGGAGAAAATTACAATGGTAAGTAAAAAGAAAGTATTAAGAGTATTTGAGGGATTTGCTGGATATGGCGGAGCAAGTTTTGGATTAAGAAAAGTAAAGGAAAAACATAAAAAATTTAACTACAATGTTGTAGCATATTCTGAAATTGATAAATATGCCTCAGAATTATTTAATTTGAACCATAAAGATATAAAAGGAAAGTTAATTAAAAATTTTCCGGATATTACATTGATAAATCCGGATGAATTACCTGATTTTGATCTATTTACAGGAGGGTTCCCTTGCCAACCATTTTCAACTGCAGGTATGCAAAAAGGTGTAGATGACCCTTACGGAAGAGGAACGTTATTTGAACATATTATTAGAATTTGTGCTAAAAAGAAACCTAGATATATTTTAATGGAAAATGTAAAAGGTTTATTGTCAAATAAATTTTATGAAACACGTCGGCAAATGATAAAAATGTTGCGAGAATTAGGCTATGTAGCAAATCCAGATGATCCTAATGAATCACCTTTAGCAATGGCTGTTTTAAATAGTAAAGATTATGGAATTCCTCAAAATAGAGAACGTGTTTGGATGTTTGCAAGATTAGGAGGACTCCCTAAAGGATTTTCAATGATTCCTGCTCAACAAAAAAACAATCTGTATATGGCTGACTTTTTGGATCCAGAAGGATATGTTCCAACTGAATTATATTTATCAACAAAGCAAATTGAACATTTAAAGTTTAAACACAATATTGAAAGTTTTTTGGTTGATAAAGCATTATGCTTTGATGTTTATAATAAAAAGATTAAAAGAGATGGATATTCAATTACAATTACATTACCTGAACATAATAGTTTAAGAGTGATTGAAGCCCATGAAGATAAAGAAGTAGTAAGGAAAATGTCAGTAGCAGAACAATTTAGATTAATGGGATTAGAAGGATTGAATATTGAGGGTAAAAAAGTTGATATTGATTTCGGTAATCAATCTTATACTCAATTATCTAAAAGAGCTGGTAATGGATGGGATGTAAATTTAGTAAAAATATTAATGGAACACATTTTTAATCAATTAAAAGATATAGATAGTGATTTATTTGATTTTTAAAGAGGTGAATGTAGTATGAAATTTAGATTTAAGATAGATGAAAAGTCGTTGTTCTATGGATTATATAACGACTATGTAAGAGGACAAACAGCAACGGTTAGTACGCCAATTAATCAATCTAAAGATCCTAATAAGTGGCATAAAGATATTATGAAACTATATGGTAGTGGATTAGAATCAAAAATTATTCCACAAGAATTAATTGATAAATGTTTGAATAAAACCACATCACAAGCTAATAGCAAATTGATAAATTTTTATGAATTTAAAGAAATTTATTTTGATGGAATTAAACTTGAATGCGAAGCTTCTTTTGGCATTTATATCAAAGAAGAAATTGACCAATTTATTATTAATAAAAAAGGTAAGAAAGTAACGAATACACATTTAGGAAGGCAAAAATTACATTATCCAATATCTCTACATTATAATTCTCTTGGATATAATGTAGATAACACAAAAGTGTTAAATGCTATATTAGAACAAAATGGTGGATTTGCTTTTGTTGTTAGAGGTTTTGAATGTGATACTGATAATAAGAGTATCAATTTTATTACTTCTTTAATCGGATTAAAAGGATTGTTGCTTTCTAATGTATTTAAAAAACAGAAAGGTGTAGGCAAAAAGTTATTAATTGATGAAATAGATTTAGAAGCTCAAGATATAATTGTTGACGATTGTGTTTTGGTTGCAAGTGATTATAAAGGTTCTAGTCATAATACTAATTTTGATCAGATCAACAAATCAAGAGTTATGAATGGTAAAATTGGTGAACAATTTGTTTATGAACATATTTTGGAATTAATTAATGATTATATTAAAGATGTACTTCATACTAGCGAAGAATTTCCAACATCACCTTATGATATAGAATATACTGAAAATGGAATAAAAAAATACATTGAGGTAAAATCTACATCTGGTACAAAAGAAGTATTTAATATGTCAAGTGGCGAAATTAAATTTATGAAGAAATATAAAGATAACTATACTTTAATATTAGTTACGGAAGTAAATAGTGCTTTTCCTAAAACAAAGCAGTTTACATGTGAGCAGGTATTATCTTTGAGACAAGAATATCCATCGATTCGTTTTTATGGATAATTTTATAAAAAACTTTTTTGTAACAAAGGAGAATGAAAAATATGAAGATTTTTTCTCAAACTGATTTTGATAAAGATGGAGTAAATTATTTATCATTTGATGACAATTTTGAATTTGATGATTCAAATAAGATAAAGAGAAAAAATTTAATGGATTAAATAAAGCTCGACTTTAAATTACCATATCAATATGCTTTTTGGGTGTTTTGTGGTAAAATAAGATAAAAGATAAATTAGAATTTACAGAGTTGATGAAACACAAAGGGAGATGAAAAATATGATTGAACAAATTTTTAAATTAACACAAGGAAATGAAAAAACAGTTG
>JAEDCM010000006.1 GCA_016294165.1 Anaeroplasmataceae bacterium | reverse complement strand
CAATATATAATCTCACTTTGTAGCATAACAACTGTAAAACTCAGGTTATAACATTATTTTTTAATATAATCTACTAAAGAAGTTATAAATTCTATTTGATTTTGCATTCTCTCTATTTTATCCTTCATTGTAATTTTTAAATTTTCTTTAGCTTCGTTTAAAAATTCTTCAAATCGCTCTGGTTCATAATATAGTATTTTATACCAATGTGGATTATACCTAATATAATTTAGAAACACATTATTCTCATATAAATAATCGATGATTTCCTTTTTAATACCAATCATCAAACTTCTTATCAAATAACGGATCACCAGTTATCCTTGAACCTGTTTTTCCTCCAGTAGTTATCCCTGTTAATAAACTGGTTATTTTTCCTACATTATTAAGTGTTTTACTTACATTATCCGGATTAATCTTTTTAACATAATCAATTAAATTTCTTAACGTTTCCTGCCCCTTGACACTTTTTAAGACCTCTTCCTTTTTTTCAGCATATTTTTCCCATGAAGGATCATTTCCACCTAATAAATCCCATTCCTCATAAATGTTTTGCCATGACATCTTTTGATCACGCACTTCATATTTTAATAAGGGATGGTCACGTACAAATTCTTTAAAATCATCCATTGAGCTAATAATAATCCCCCCCGTATTTATTTTATTAATGATGCTTATTATTAGTCACCTCTTTTATCATTTTTTTCGATATAAAATAATAAAGTATAAAATAAAAAATACTGAAAAAACATAGATATAAAAATAAACTTAGTTTATCATCCTCTGGTGTAAAAAACTGTTTGATAAATAAAATAACCCATACACAAACAAATGATTTAATCAAAATTTTAAAAATATCTTTAAACAATACCTTTAAATCAATTTCTTTATAATTAAAAAAAATACTAAACAAAAATGATATTAAAAGTGCTAAAAAACTTGATAAGATTGCTCCATTATAACCAAAATTGATGATGAAATAATAATTAGTAGTCCCTTTAATTATTATACCAATCAATATGCTAATGCATAAGAGTTTTCCCCTATTTAGCCCTTGTAAGACCATATGATCTAATGTTTGAAGTCCCATCATAATAATTAAAGGAGCATAATTAAATAAAATGTTTCCACCAATGTCATAATGATTATAAAATAAGCCGTAAATTTCATTAGAAAAAACCATCGAAAAGAAAGTTACAGGAATTAAGATTAACAACAAAAATCTGAATGATAGACTTACTAACTTTTTATCTTTCTTTTCTACGAGATTGGGCAATAAGGAGATTGATAGTCCAATCGCTAACGATAAAGGAATGCAAATCAAACGATTAATCTCAAATGAGTATATACCATAATAATATTCTGGATTTTCAAGCCCATATGTATATAATGCATTATTATAAGTTAAGGAATCGATAATATTATATATTGTGATATTTAACCCTGATAACAAAAAAGGCAAAGCTGTAAGCAGCACTTCTTTACTAATAGACTTACTAGCCTTATTATACTTCCTTTTACGATAAAACAAATATAGAAATAATAATGCAAAAAGACTTGAAATAAATGTTGAAAAAATCGCTACATAAACAGCTTTTTCGTATGTTTGATTATACTTATAAATTAAGATATAGCCAAAGATTAAAATAAATGATACTCTTACTCCTTGTTCAATAACCTGACTTAAGCTGGATAAAAAAAAGCGTTTCTTTCCTTGAAAATAGCATCTAACCAAGCTCAATAGTGGCGCAGTAAACAATGATAGACTAATGATAAAAATTGTTATCCTAACACTGCTTAAGGTGTTAACCGCTCCCGTTCCTAAAGCATGCTTCGCAAAAACATTAGAAAACAAATTTAGCATAACAAATGATATCACGCTTAGGCACATAATTGTTCTAAATGAAAAATAATTAATCTCCCCTTCTTTATCTGGATACTTACTTACAAGCTTATTAACAGCTAAAGGAATACCTAAAGTAGAAGTTTCTAAAAATAGCAAAAATGGTGTATATGCATAAGTGTATAACGCTAAACCAACACTTCCAACCATCTTTGAAAAAGGGAAAATAAAAAAAAGGCTTAATCCCTTCGATAATATTATACCTAAAGTTACGATAAAAGCCCCTCTTAAAATTTTTTTATCCATTAATATCACCATTTATATTATGGCTTTATTCAATAATTTTATATTCACCTAAACCTAATTTTTCATCTAATTTATATTCACCAATTTCTAATCTTTTTAAATATGTTACTTTACATCCACAATATTCCAACATCCTTTTAACCTGATGGAATTTTCCTTCCTTAATCCATAAATTAATCCTTCCGGCATTCAGATACTCAACCTTTGCTTCCTTTGTCAAATAAGGATTATTATTTCCATCAAGAATCTCTATCCCATTTTCTAATATTCCTTCTTCTAAAATTCCTTCATATTCCACATAATATTTCTTATAAACATCCTTATTAGGAGAGATAATATTGTGAAGCAAATTTCCATCAGTGGTAAGAATGATTAAACCCTCAGTGTCTATATCTAGACGTCCAGCAATGTTTAAATCATATCTAGAATATGGTTCTTTAATTAATTCTAAAACCGTTTTATGCATTCCGTCCTTATTAGCACAAATATACCCCTTTGGCTTATTTAACATTAAAGTGATATTTTCTTTATAAAATACCTCTTCTCCATCAATCATAATAATATCCGTTGGAAGAACATTTATTCCGCTATCCTTAACAACAGAATCATTAACAGTAATTAAACCCTTTTTACAAAGCTTTTTTATATCATTTCTACTTCCATATTTCAAATTACTTAATAATTTATCTAGTCGCATGTTATCACCAAAAACATTATATCATAAATTATAATAGGGTGATAAAATTGTTTAAAAGAAATAATCAAATGCCAATGAATCAGGGATACTATAACGAGCCCTTAATCCAAAGGCTCAATTATCAACTTGAGGAAAGTAACCGAAAAATCAGAAATCTTAATAATCGCTTAAAAAGAGTTGAAAACTATCTTGGTTTAAGAATTGATGATAAATTTGATGATGATATTTTTAGCAATGATCAATTATAGTAAATTAGCACATTCCTTAGATTTTCTTCAGAATATACTAATATCGAGTAGTATAATAAGGAGGGATAAGGATGAATTACTATGGTAACCCCGCAGGAGTTGGCGGATGTGGATGTGGATGTAATATGGGATATGGATATCAATGTTGTAACAATAACAACCGTAGCTATGGCTGTGCATTGATTTTAGTATTATTCATATTACTTGTAATTATTGGAGCATCTAGATGCTTCTAATATTAAAAATCCAAGGATAAATTTCCTTGGTTTTTTTATACAATATGTGCTATAATAATTTTGGTGATTTGTATGATTAAGATGAAAGATATAATTAAAGAAGGACATGATGACTTAAGAAAGGTTGCCGAGCCTGTAAAAATACCGGTTAGCCCAGAGGACAAAAAAATACTTTTAGATTTATTAGGATATGTCATCAATTCTCAAGATGAAGAAATGTCAAAAAAATACGGGTTAAGACCGGCAGTAGGTTTAGCTGCTCCACAAATTGATTCACTAAAGCGAATGTTCGCAATTGTCGCATACAATGAAGAAGGAAGATGTCATATTCTTCCACTAGTAAATCCTAAAATTATTAGTCACTCAAAAGAAGTAATATATCTTCCTGATGGTGAAGGATGTATCAGTGTTACTAGAACTACTCAAGGAGTAACTCCAAGATATAAAGAAATTACCTTTGAAGCTCATAAATATAATCATAACAAGGACGAATTTGAAAAGGTGCGCATGACTCTAAAAGGATATCTTGCGATTGTATTCCAACATGAATATGATCATCTTGATGGTATCCTATATGTAGACAAGCTATACAATAGCCTACCTAATGCAACACCTTTAGTAATTGAATCTCAAGAAGAATAAAATCTCGCTTAACTGCGAGATTTTTTAAAATATTTAAGCAAGATACAAATCTTTAAAAAATCGATGTTTTTTCATTCAAGAATACATCTTTTTTTATAGTTTATATTTAGGTTTTTTTATAGAAATACATCTATTTTTTTATAGATGCATTTGTCAATACGAAATTGAGCCATAACCTTAAAAGAAAATTGAGCCACCCTATTTACTTATAAATCACTCTTTTATCTCTCTCATTCTATAAGAATCTCCTTTAATATTTATTACATGAGCCCTACAAGTTAATCTATCAACCATAACCGCTGTAAGTATCGGATCATTATCATATACATAGCTTTGGATCTAGGTCAAGTTTTTGGACACAAAAAAATAAACTTTTTTATTGAAGACTAATTAAATATTTGATTTGGAGTCATATAATTTAAACTACCATGAATTCTTTTGTTGTGGTACCATCATTAGTTAGCACTTTGATGCTTTATTACTTACAAGGCTCCACGGATAGAAATGAGGAAGAAAAATATTGGATAAAGAAAGCAGAAAAAACTATTGAGGAAAAAATAAATTTATTAAAATAATATTTAGATAATTCTTTGATTAGGGTTATATTTTTTTATTAAAAAAAAGTGCAACCATCTATTATGATAGTTACACTCTTGCAAGTTTGTGTTATTTATTTTTCTTTTTTCTTTTTTTTGCCAGCTAATTTAATAATTGGATATATTATTATAATCATTATCGCCGAAATTAGCCAACTATACTTATTATCAGGTTCTGGAGTATTGTAATAGCCATATATAGTAACAATTACATATGCTATAACTACTTGTATTATTTCAAATACAATTTTTTTCATAATCTCCCTCCTCGTTGATTATTTCTTTTTAATAATATGTTTTAAATATCTTAATTGAAGACTTGCTAAATATGAATATGTAACCCTATCATTCTTCTTTTTTTCAAGTTTTTCATCAATCATTCTAATAATCTTGTATTCCTTTGAAAAAACCTTAAAAGGATTAAATTCTCTATATTTCTTTTCCCTTTTTAAATAATCATTAAAATCAAGGTCAATAAAATAATTTCCTTTATAATCATCATTTTCTAATATTTTTAAAAACTCAATAATATTTCCTTCACCCATTCCAATTGGTGTGTTAAAATCACCAATTGAATCATTGATATAAATAGACCCAATCTCTTTTTTTAAATGACGATATGCTGGCATAATGATTTCATTATTTTTGATAAATTCTTTAGTGTCAAATAAAACCTTAAAATTTGGCCTATTAACCGTAGTCACTAACTCCAAAAGTTTGTCCGCGCTATTGAAATTGGTTTTAGAATGATTCCTTATCAATAATTGGATTCCATTTTTTTTAGCCATATCAGCTAAATTGATAAAATGATTGATCAATTTATCATTATTTTCAAAAGGAAAATAGCCATAGCATATAACCATCTTGATTTTTGATTCCTTTGCTAAACTAAATATTTTTTCTGCTTCTTCTAAATCATCATCGAAATCCTTATATCCAATCATTGATTCTAAAGCAGCTACTTCAACATCCTTTTTTCTAAATTCCAATATTTCATCCTTAGATATTTCTAATAAAGATTTATCATCATATCTATCTACTGAAAGTAAATCAATGCCCTCTTTAATACATATCCCCTTTTGCTCCTGCATAGAAAGATTAGCATTTTTAAATGAACAAATAATTCTTCCCACTATATCACCTCTTTAAACTTGTACATAATAATTGAACCAGCAATTGCTACATTTAAGCTTTCAATATTTTTAATTTCAACGAATATATTTTTATCTGTAAGCTTTAAAGCATCCTTACTAACACCAAGACCTTCATTGCCTAAGATAATAGCCATTTTAGGCTCTTTTTTAACATTTGATAATTCTACCCCATTAACCAATGATGTTCCATAAACTACATAATTCTTTTCTTTTAACATTTTTATCGCATCAATTGTATCCATATCGATAATATTGATTTTAAAGATTCCACCTTGTGTTGCGCGTAATACCTTTGACGAATAAACATCACAAGAATTACTCATAATAATTGTGTTAAATCCAAAAGCTATTGCACTTCTAATAAGTGTTCCAACATTTCCTGGATCTTGAACACTATCTAATACTAAAACATTATTTGTTAATGCATTTTTATTCATTTTTTCACAAATAGCACAAACCTTAACTGGTGATACTTGATTTGTGATTTTCTTCATAACATCCACACTAACCAATGTTCCATCAATAGTAGGTTCAGTTGTAATAATCTCTTTAATGATTCCATGATTTTTAGCTTCGATAACTAAATGCTCACCTTCAATTAAAAAAGAGTTTGTCTCATCACGATATTTTTTATTATTTAATTTTGCCCAATTCTTCACTTTTTCATTTGTTAAAGATGTAATCATTTTTCTCACCATTAATATTATATAATTTAATCACAAAAAAGACCAGCATTTGCTGGCCTTATTTAAGTTATTTTGATTGGTATGATCTAGATTGGGCGTTTGAACCACCTAATTGACTTTGCGCCATTGACACTAAACGTCTTGTGATTTCTCCACCTACTGAACCATTTTGACGTGCTGTCGCATCTGGTCCTAAGTTAACTCCTAACTCACTAGCAATTTCATATTTCATTTGATCAATAGCTTGTTGTGATCCAGGTACTACAAGTTTATTACTTGAACTATTATTTGTCATTGTAATTCACCTCCTGACACATATATTTTCTACAACATGTGTCAAGATAATACATTTTTTTAAATGACAGATTTTACCACTAATCCTAGCATTGGTAAATCTAAATCGGAATCATATCTAACATTTATTGACTTTGTTTCATCAACTATACGATTAATGATATCCATATAATCGAATGATTCTTCAATTTTTAAGCACTTTTCAAGATTTGGCTTTGTGGCGGGATTTTTTGGAACATAAACTGTACAACAATCCTCAAAAGGCTTAATTGAAATATCGAATGTATCAATTTTTTTAGAAATCTTTATGATATCTAATTTATCATATGTACAAACTGGTCTTAATACCGGTATATTGGTTACACTATTAATAACATTCATACTTTCTAATGTTTGACTTGCTACTTGACCAACAGACTCTCCATTAATCAAGCATAGAATTGATCTTCTTCTTGCTATCTCAGTCGCAATACGATACATCATACGACGCATGATAGTAATATTATATGATTCTTCCACATTGTTTAATAATGCTTGATGCATTTCCATAAATGGAACCATATGAATTTTAATGTGGTTGTTAGGTGAATATAAAGCAAGCTTTTTACATAAATCCACAACCTTTTGAGCTGATTCAATTGACGTTAATGGTGTTGATTCAAAGTGAATAACTTCTACTTCAATTCCTTGCTTCATCGCTAAATAAGCCGCAACTGGTGAATCAATTCCACCACTCATCATCACTAAACCTTTACCAGCAACTCCAACTGGAAATCCACCCATTCCCTTTATCTCATTTGTGAATATATATGTTCCTTCTTCACGCACTTCAACATTTAAGGTTACCTCTGGATTATGAACGTCAACCTTTAAATTGTTTGTATTAGATAAAACATACCCAGCAACCTTTTTCGCAATATCTTGGCTAGTAATTGGAAATCTTTTATCAGCTCTCTTAGCCTCTACCTTAAAAGTTACATTGTTTTTGATTTCTTCTTGACAAATTTTTAATGCTAGAGCATTTATTTCTTCTAAATTACTACTACATTTACACACAAGGCTATATGAATACAATCCAGAAACATAATCAAGTCTCTTAATAACCTCATTATGATCGCAATCATTTAGCAATATATAAAATCGATTATACATTTTTTCAATTTTAACATTTAATCCACTCAGTTTTAATTTAACTAAATGCCAAAGCTTATCCACAAAGTACTTTTGATTTCTTCCTTTTAAAGTTAAATCTCCAAATCTTAATAAAATACGATCATAAATCATTATTATTCTTCCCTTCTAAGTGCAATTTTTTTCTTATCCATTAATATCTTAATATAAAATACCATCAAAAAAGCATCTATTCCCATTAAAATATACATAATTGTTAAAATCGGAAATGTAATGCTAAAACTAAAGAAAAGAGCAATTATAAAAAATACTAATAAATCTAAAATTAGTGAGCATGCTAAAATTTTAACTGTACTTTTTTGTTTATTATATGTTTTAATCACAAAATGAATTTGAACAATAAATATGATTGCCAAATAACAATATATTTGACATAAATCCGCAAAATCAGCAGTAATGCTCATACCACTAAATATAACATCCTTAGGCTTTACAATCTTATTCATAACATAAAAAGCAAATAATCCAATCCAAACAAAAAATATAACTAATAGCGGCCAAAATACAAAACGTGATCTTTTAGTATACCTTTTCACATTGTTATAGATATTATCACAAAAATCCTTATAATTTCCAAAAACCTCATGCATGGTCATACCTTTATTTTGCCCATCAAATGCCATATTAGATATTTCATTATAAATGATATATTTTTCCTTCAATGATAAATCTCTATCATCCAAGTAGCTAATCATTTCATTACAATACTTTCGGTTACCCTTATTTAATTTATCCAAAATATTCATCTCCTTTATTAAAAGATAATTTGGCTTTTTTATAAAAAATGTTTTTTATAAAACACCCTTAATATTATCTTTAAAACAACAATTTGTCAATAGAAGCAAAATAATTGTTGACATATATTCTTAATTAATATAAAATATTAATGCGTCCGTAAAGTTCAGCCGCATAAAAATTAAAGAATCTATATTATCCCTATAGGTGGTATATTTAGTAGCCTTGCTGAATAGGTGAACGAAATATATAATATAGACCTATAATTGTTTATACAAGCCTTTTAGATTGACGCAAATAAAAAATAAAAGGAGGACATTAGAATGTCAAAGTACACAGGACCAACTTGGAAAATTGCTCGTCGCTTAAACTATTCTATTACTGAAACTGGTAAAGAATTACAAAAAAGAGCATACGCGCCAGGTCAACATGGTAAAAAACGCGCAAAATTAAGCGAATATGGATTACAATTACAAGAAAAACAAAAAGTAAGATTCACTTATGGTGTAAGTGAAAAACAATTCCACAAAACATTTGTTGAAGCTGGAAAAATGCAAGGTAAACATGGTGTTAACTTCTTATGCTTATTAGAATCTAGATTAGATAACATGGTTTATCGTTTAGGATTTGCTAAAACTAGAAAACAAGCTAGACAATTAGTTAACCACTGCCATATTACAGTAGATGGAAATAAGGTAAACATTCCTTCTTATCGTTTAAAACCAGGTCAAGTTGTTGCAGTTAAAGAATCATCTAAAGGTTTAAAAATTATTGCTGAAGCTTTAGAAGCTACTATCTCAAGAGTAGATTATGTTTCTTATGATGAAAACAAAATGGCTGGTACATTCGTAAGATATCCTGAAAGAAATGAATTCTTAAAAGATATTAACGAATCATTAATCGTTGAGTTCTACAACAGATAATTAAACTAGATCCTATTTTTATAGGATCTTTTTTATACTTTATTCAAATAAAAAATCGGTTAAAAAACCGATTTTTTTTAATTATTATTCAATTGCGGCAAGCACCATTTCGACATATTTGTTAGGATCAAGTGCTGAATTTCCAATTAATGCTCCATCAATATTAGGCTCATTAAGGAATGATCTAATATTATTTGGCGAAACACTTCCACCATACACAATAGAGACTTCATTTGAAACTGCACCATACATATCATTTAATATTTTTCTAATTTTTGAAATTCTGTCTTCAGCTATTTTAGCATCAGCGCTTTTACCAGTACCAATTGCCCAAACAGGCTCATAACCAATAATTATTGAAGAAATATCCGATACACCATCAAGGCATTTTCTTAATTGATCATCAATTACTTTATCAGCATCATCGATTTGTTCTAAAGTTTCTCCAACACATAAGATTGGTTTTAAACCATGATTAATAGCTGCTTTTACTTTTAAATTAATCATTTCGTCGCTTTCCATAAATAAGTTTCGACGTTCTGAATGTCCTAGGATAACATATTCAACACCAGTGCTTTTTAACACAACAGGAGAAATCTCTCCAGTATATGCTCCTTCATCCTTATAAAACATATTTTCTGCACCAATTCTTAAATTATCTCCTTGACGCTTTACTAGACATCTTAACAAAATTGCTTGGGCACAAACAACTGTTGAAACTTTATTTTGATCAGGCATTTTATCATTTACCATGTAAATGAAATCTAGAGCTTCATCTCTAGTTTTATTCATTTTCCAATTGGCAATAATAACTTTTTTTCTCATATACATCCCTCTATTCTAAGATTGATGCAATTTCATTAATAGCAATTTCTGCTTGGTCTCCTTCAGCTACAACTACTACGTCCTTTCCGCTTGGAACAGCTAATGACATTAAACCTAGAATTGATTTTAAATCAATAACTTCATCCTTATAATGTAGAGTG
This sequence comes from Anaeroplasmataceae bacterium, assembly GCA_016294165.1. GTDB lineage: Bacteria > Bacillota_I > Bacilli_A > Acholeplasmatales > JAEDCM01 > JAEDCM01. Next base: position 49,003 of record JAEDCM010000006.1, on the reverse strand, counting down.
ATATCTACCTCATATTTTGATGCGGCTTGCACAAGCTTTGCAGCTAATGCAGCGTGTAATCCTGCAGTGTTTTTAACAATAATTTTCTTTTCCATTTTCTTTTCTCCTTTTTAAAACATTGGTGGTGTGCTTATCCACAATACTTTGGCATTCTTTTTAGAATTATTTTCTAAATAATGTTCGACATTCGCCATATAATAAAATGTTTCCCCACGTAATACCTTATGCTTCTTTTTATTTAATACTAGATTAATTTCTCCTTCTAGCACATAGCCAAACTCTTCTCCACTATGCGGATCATCAATAACCGATTTACCAAACGGCTCAATTTCAATAATAATTGGCTCCATTTCATATTTTAAAGCATTAGGAACTATCCAACTTATTTTATGATGAAGGTCATTATTGTTTTTTTCAAAAAACTCTTCTTCTTTGAATACAACTTTTTCTTCCTTTTTCATATCAAAGAAATCTGATATGTTCGTTCCTAGAACCTCTAGGATGTCTAGTAATGTATTGATTGATGGAGATGTTAAGTTATTTTCAAGCTGAGAAATATACCCCTTAGTTAATTCAACACGATTAGCAAGTTCCTCTTGTGTCAAATTATTTTCTAATCTAAGCTCTCTAATCCTACTTCCAATATCCATTATAATTCATCAACGATTGCTACACCTGGTAGAGTTTTACCTTCAAGATATTCTAATGAAGCTCCTCCTCCAGTTGAAATATGGCTCATTTTGCTTGCATATCCAAATTGGATAACTGCAGCAGCACTATCTCCACCACCAATAATTGTAGTAGCTTCTTTTAAGTTAGCTAAAGCTTCACATACTCCAATTGTACCTTGAGCGAAGTTTGACATTTCAAACACACCCATTGGTCCATTCCATACAACTGTTTTTGCATCTTTTAATACATTATTAAACTCAACTAATGTTTGTTCACCGATATCTAATCCCATTTCATCATCGGCAATATCTGCTACAGAAGTTGTTCTAAATTCTGCATCATTACTGAAATCTTTTGCAGCAACAGTGTCAACTGGTAAAACAATTTTTCCATTTGCTTTCTTTAATAATTCAGTAGCTAATTCAACCTTATCTAATTCACATTTTGATTTACCAACATTGTATCCTTGAGCTTTAAGGAATGTAAACATCATTCCACCACCAATTAATACTTTGTCAGCTTTTTCTAATAATGATTCAATAACTTCAATTTTATCACTAACCTTTGATCCACCTAAGATAGCAACAAATGGTCTAACTGGGTTATCAACAGCTCCACCGATAAATTTAATTTCTTTTTCTAATAAAAATCCTGCAGCTGTTTCAGCGATGTTAGCAGCAATACCAGCATTTGAAGCATGTGCTCTATGAGCTGTACCAAATGCATCGTTTACAAATACATCACCTAATGAAGCCCAATACTTTCCTAATTCAGGATTATTTTTAGATTCTTTCTTACCATCAACATCCTCATAACGAGTGTTTTCAAGCATAACAATATCCCCAGGTTGCATATTGTTAATTGCTTCTTCAACTAATGCTCCTGTTGTTGCAGGAACAAATTTAACTTCTTTATTTAATAATTCAGCTAATCTAGCCGCAACAGGTGCTAATGTTAAACCTGCTTTATCCTTTTCTTCCTTTACACGTCCAAGGTGAGAAAGTAGAATTGCCTTACCATTGTTTTCAATAACATATTTGATAGTTGGTAAAGCTTCAACAATACGATTGTCATCAGTAATCTTTCCATTTTCTAGCGGTACATTAAAGTCTACACGAACTAATACCTTTTTCCCATTTACATTTAAATCTGAAATAATTTTTTTTGCCATTTTCTGTATCCTCCATTAAATTATTACATGATTATTATAACACTTAGAAATGTATTTTTCTATAGAAAAATGTCAGTTTTCAACCCATGAAGCCACTTGGTTAACGTTTTCAATTTGCTTACGTAATTTTTTTATACTGATATCAAGCTTTATCGTCTCTAAATTTTTAAACTTTATATAAACATCTTTCCCTTCTAAATAGTAACAAAGGACATTATTAAAATTAATCCATATATTATCATAACTTCTTATGCATTTAATTGGAAAAAATATTAGGCCCTTATTAATATATATAGGAACATTTGTTTTAATTCCTAAGTTTATTCTAATTGCTCTAGATATTGACTCAAAACTTCGATAATAAAATGAAGCCATTTGATTAATAAACCAAATTCCGCTACAGTTAAACTGCTTTTTTTCATCACTCACAACTAAAATTCCATCTGGTGTATTGCAAATATAGTTAATTTGATAAAAATAAAAGCTACCCGAAGGTAGCTTAATATTATTTTTCTTTATAAATTCTCTTTTTAGTTTCTTTATCAAAGAAATGACACTTGTTCATATCAAATGCTAATTTAACAACATCACCATGTTTTAAATCATCACGAGCATCAACAGATGCAATAATCTTATCAGTTGAAGTTACATAACCATAAAGGTTAGTTTCTGCTCCAAGTAATTCGGCAATATCAACTGTCATATTAACTGTAGCTGTAGAGTATGTTTGTAATACGATTTCTGAATCGTGGATATCTTCAGGTCTAATACCCATAATAATAGGTTTACCGATATATCCTAATTCTTTAAGTGGCATAAATTTACCTTTTGGAATTTCAACGCGAAGATTTTCCGCAACAAAATATCCATCCTCATTTACAACACCATCAATAAAGTTCATTGGAGGTGTACCGATGAAGCTTCCAACGAATACGTTAGCTGGGAAGTCATAAATATCTTTAGGTTCTCCAACTTGTTGAATATAACCATCCTTCATAACTACAATTCTTGTAGCCATTGTCATCGCTTCAATTTGGTCATGTGTTACATAAATTGATGTAGTACCAATTCTTCTATGTAATTTTGTTAATTCTCCACGCATTTGTACACGTAACTTAGCATCTAGGTTAGAAAGTGGTTCGTCTAACAAGAATACTTCAGCTTGTCTTACGATAGCTCTACCTAAGGCAACACGTTGACGTTGACCTCCTGATAGATTCTTAGGTTTACGGAATAAATAAGGAGTCAATCCTAAGATTTCTGCAGCATTTTTAACACGTGTATCGATATCCTCTTCATAAATATGACGTAATCTTAAACCGAAAGCCATATTTTCATAAACTGACATATGAGGGTATAGGGCATATGATTGGAATACCATCGCAATACCACGGTCTTTTGGAGCTGCATCATTCATAACTACTCCATCAATTTCTAATGTTCCTGTTGTGATTTCCTCTAATCCGGCAATCATACGTAATGTAGTAGATTTTCCACATCCTGATGGACCAACTAATACGATAAATTCTTTATCATTGATTTCAAGATTAAAATCAAATACAGCTTGAACACCATTTGGATAAATTTTATTAATGTTTTTTAAACTTAAATGTGCCATAATGGACCTCCTAAATATTATTATTACATAATATATTTTAGCATAAGCAAAAATAAAAAAAATGTGCAAAGTGCACAATTATTTTAAAATATTATAAATCAATGAGGCATCCGCAAAATCTCTTACATCATAACCAGTAATTTCATTAAACTTATCAATCTTATTAATTAATGTATTACGATGCATAAACAATTTACTAGCAGCCTTTGATGTATTCATATTGCATTCAAGATATGTTTTGATTGTGTAAATCAAATCATCATCTATTTTTTCATTTAAAAATAGGCTATGATCAATATTTTTAAAAAGAGTTTTAGAAACTAAATCCGATTCTTTAATATAATAACCACTAAATTCAAAATCTTTTACCAATGGGACAATTTTCTCAGTATACTCTTTTGTATCCTTTAGTAATCGAGATTCAAATGCTTGAATGTTTATTGTTAAATCAGTAATGATGCTTTCAATTATTTCGCGATTAGAAAACTCCTTATCATCACTAAAAGTAATAACTAATAAATCATTAAATTCTGATTGAGCATCTGGGTATACTCCTTCAAAGATGCTTTTGATTGCTGAGGCTTCATCACTATTAAATTGACTTTTCTTAAAAACAATAACTCTTTTCACAATCATCACCTATAGACATTATAGCATAATAAAAAAAATAAACCAAGCGGTCTATTTTTTTGCGCCTCTTATATCTAAGAGATCGATATCAAAATGTGTTTTTCTTTTAGCTTTTCTTTGAAAATCTAATAAAGCAATCTTCATTAAGTTCTCTAATAAATCTAAATATGAAATATCAAACAAATAATATGCTAATGAACCAGGAATACTGTTAATTTCATTTAAATATAGCTTACCATCATATAAAAAATCAAAACGCGCAATTCCTTTAATATTTAAAATCTTAGTAGATTTAAGGGCTATTTCTTTAATTTCATTTTCAATTTTCTCATCAATTATTGCCGGAATAATTCTTTTATCACTCTTACTTTTATATTTATCATCATAGCTTAGTATATCATCGCTTTTATATACTTCCTCAATATTAGATAGAACTACTTCATCTCCTGATAAAACCGCTATATTATATTCCTTAAATTCCTTTAAATACTTTTCAATTAAAACTCGCTCATCAAACTCTAGCCCTTCAATTATTGATTTTTCAAGGTTATCATAACAGACCTTAATACCAATTGATGAGCCTAGTCTTGAAGGCTTTACAATACATGGCATTGAATAATTAATAACATTTTTACTGTAGGTATATTCCACAACTGGTATATCATTGTTTTTTAAAATTTCCTTGGTAAATATTTTATCAATTAGTATTGAGCTTGTTATATGATCACTTCCGGTATAACAGATGTTATATAACTCAAGGAGTCCCTGAAGACCTCCTCCTTCCATAGCTCCACCATGTGTACATAAAATGGCCATATCTAGCCTTTTTTTATGTTTTTTACACATATATCCACCATTAATAAGACTAATCTTAATTGGCTTTTTATTGTTTATAAATATTGGTTCTTCTAATAAAAACAATTCATTACTCTTATTAAAATATAATAAACTTATTTCATATTTATCCTTTAAGGCTTCATAAGCTCCTAAAGCTGTGATGACTGATATCTCATGCTCCACACTTTTTCCACCATAGATAATCGCAATATTCATAAAATCCCCCACTAATAATTATCTGGTAAATCATTTAAAATCAACAAGCTTGATTCATCTTTTTTTATACTTTTAAATAAACTATATCCTTTTTTAAATGTAGATGAAACATAATATGGATATTTATTATTATCAAAAGCATCAATCATATATTTAATATCATTACCTTTTATTAAAATAGGAATAACATTATTCTTCATTATTTCTAAAGCCAATTGCTCATGATGGCTTTTAGATTCACTTTGAAGTTCCACAAAGCCTGGTGTTATAATATATTTGTTTTTATCTAATAATTTAATCGCTTCTATTGATCCAATCAAATTAGCATTGAATGAACTATCAATAATTTTATAGTCTTTACAATCAATTATGTTGCATCTGTGATTCGATGGCTTTAATTGATAGATTTTCTCTTTTAAATAATTTTTATCAATTTCTAAATAATCTAAAACCGCAACACAGGCTAAAATATTATTCAAATTATGCTTACCCTTAATCTTTGTTTCAAAATTTAAAACTAAACTATCCTGATAATACACATCATATGAATTATTATTCTCCTTTAGATGATACATTCCACCATCTCCATAGGTTATTACCATACATTTTGTTTTTCCTAAACTGTTTCTAATGTATTCATTTTCAACATTCGCAAAGGCAACTTTATTATAATCAAGATTATTGATGATCTTCATTTTTTCATTGATTAAGCTATCCATTGTCTTAAAACCCTCTAAATGCTGAGGCCCAATGGAATTAAGTATTGTAATGTCCGGATCAATCATCTCTAACAATTCATCAATGTCATGCTCTTTGTTTGCTCCAATTTCACAAATGAAGTAATCATATATGTTATTTAACTCATTAGCTGTAATCGCTATTCCCATGGGTGTATTATATGACTCTTTAGTTTTTAGTGCTGGCTTATTAATCATATCTGCCAAAAAATCTTTAGTGGTTGTTTTTCCATATGATCCACCTACCGCAATCTTTATTCCCTGATAATTATGTAATTTTTCACTAGCCTTCATTTTATATATCTTGTATATCTTTTTCTCGATTGGACTATTAATTATATTAGCTAGTAAAACAATAAAATCACTTAAAATAATTGTCAAAAAATAAATGTATATGTTAAGAATAAATATACTATATAACAATAACAATGTAATAATTAAACGAATTACTCTTTTTGTAAAAAAAAGGCGTTTTTTAAATCTGTAACCTATAATACTATTTATGAAAAATCCAATTATAAAGCCTTTATTTATAAATACTAAAACTAAAAAAATAATCGGAAAAACATATCTTTTAATATAATGCTTAAATCCACATTTCAAATAAGATGAGTGGTAATGTGCTTGTTGAAAAATGTTTAATGCCTCATATAATCTAAGCAGTAATATCACAAGGTATCACTAGATAAAAAACTATCTAAAACTAATAAAAAATATGGCCTATTATCAATAAAAGGAAAGTGTTTGCTTTTAGGAATGATAGCTAGGCCTGAATTTTTTATTAATCCTTCCATCACTCTTCCATCCTTAAGTGGAGTAACCTCATCATCCTCTCCCCAAATGATTAATGTATTTGATTTTATTTGACGCATGTCATTTTTTAAATCTTCATTAACAACCAATGTTAATGTCTTTCTTAAATCATCGCTAGCATTTTTAAAATCACTGGAGCCCATATTTGTTTTTACTCTTAATCGTTTTAATATTTTGTATAAATATACGTTAAAATAATACCTTATACCTCTTTTAGGTTTAATCCCGGCACTGTCAACCAAAACAATTTTACTAACATGAAAGGAGCTAGCGTATTTAATTAACACTCTTCCACCAAATGAATGCCCTAATATTATTGGATCAATTATATTATTTTCCACAAGAAATTCTCTTAATAGTGCCATATAATCAAAAACCTTAAAAGGTCTATTTAAGGGGGTATTACCAAATCCTGGTAAATCAATTGTCCATACCCTATAGTTATTATTTAGATGATTTACGATATCCTTAAAAATTTCCCCATTTGACCCCCAACCATGTAATAAAACTATGTCTTTTCCCTCTCCAGTTACTTCATAATAAACATCTAAACCACTTATTCTAACTATCAAATAATTCCTCCTTTACTATCATTAAATAATATGAATTTGAAATTGGAAAATAGAACAAATTTTGCTATAATAGATGTGGTGATAATTATGAACGAATTACTAGCTCCTGCTGGAGATTTAGAATCCTTATATGCCGCAATAAGCAATGGTGCTGATGCCATCTATTTGGGATTAGATAGTTTTAGTGCCCGTGCCTATGCTAAAAACTTTAATAAGGAAGATTTAGAAATTGCAATTAAATATGCTCATCTAAGAAATGTTAAGGTATATGTCACAATGAACACTCTTATTTATGAGGATGAATTAGAAAAGGCATATGCGGCTATCAAAAGAGCATATCTAGCCAATGTCGATGGATTGATCATTCAAGATTTAGCTCTTTTAACTCATACAATCAACTATTATCCACAAATGGAGGCTCATACTAGTACCCAATTAGGAATTGATGATATCTATGGTATTAAATTATTAGAAAAATTAGGTGTTAAAAGAGTTGTTTTAGCACGCGAAAATTCCATTGAACAAATCAATTCTTTTAAAAAACAAACCAAAATGCCACTAGAGGTCTTCATTCATGGGGCCTTATGCGTAAGCTATAGTGGTGGATGCTTAATGAGTGGGTTAATCGGAATGCGTAGCGGAAATCGTGGTCGTTGTGTTGGACCTTGCCGTAAACAATATAAACTAATCAATTCTACTACTGATGAGATTATCAGTAATACCTATATTTTAAGCATGAAGGATTTAAACAGTCTAGATAATATTGATAAATTAAAAAATATTGATTCCCTAAAAATTGAAGGGCGCATGAAATCACCTGAATATGTTGCAAGTATTGTTAGAAGCTATCGTGATAAGCTTGATGGCAAAAAAACTACCAGCTTAGAATTAGAAAAAATATTTAATCGTACTTTTACGAAAGGATATTTATTTAATGAAGATAAAAAGGATATTACTAATCCTATTAGACCTAATAATAATGGATATTACATTGGAAAAATCACTGGAATAAAAAAAGATTTCTATGAAATCACTTTAGAAAATCCAATCAATCAAGGAGACCAATTGCGTATTGATAGCAAAAACGAAATTAATATTCCTGCCACAAAAATTTATGATAAAAACCTAAATTATGTTAATAGTGCTAGTAATAAATGCTATCTAAAAATTAATGAGAAAGCTGCTATCGGAGATTTAGTATATAAGACTAAAGATAAACTATTTATGGAAGAAATTCAAAAAACATATCCACTTGAATTTAAACGTCTCCCCTTAGATTTTTATGTTGAAGGGGAAGCTAACAAGCCATTAAGCATTACTGTTAAATATGAAGGATACTATGTAACAAAAGAATCTAATATTTTAGATAGTGCTATTAATAAGCCTATTTCAAAGGAAGCCATTACCAATCAAATAAATAAACTTCAGGATACACCATACTTCTTAAATGATATCACCTTCAACATTAAAGAAAACTTCTTTATACCTATTAAAGAAATAAACAGCTTAAGACGAGAATTAATTAATGAGCTTAATCTTAAACGCTTAGCCCAAAGAGAAATTGATAATATAAATATTGATAATAAACCAATTGCATTTGATAAAATTTCGCCTAAATTGGCCGTTTTCGCCACAACACAAGAGCAATATCAAGCTGCATTAGATGAAGGTATTGAAATAATTTATTATAAGAATTATGCTAGAAGAAATAATGTTGACTTCAAAAAAGTTGAAGGTGATTATATATTAGTAGGTGGATATAATTCGTTAGAATATTTTAAAAACAAAACATTAATAAGTGATCATATCTTAAACGCAACCAATTCTATTACAGTATACAATTTATATAAATTAGGAATTCATCGTACAACCTTAAGCCATGAAATCAATAAATCTCAAATAAAACAGTTATATGATGCATATGTTAAAAATAATAATGGTGCTCCTAATCTTGAAATGATTGTTTATGGGCATCAAGAATTAATGTACACAAAGTACTGTCCATTAAAGAAAAACAATCTTTGTGGTAAGTGCAAAAATAATCGATATTACCTTGATGATGGAATGTATCAATTCCCAATCATCAGCTATGACGACTGCACAACTAGCATTTTAAACGGAAAAATATTAAATCTAATTGATGATTTAAATGATCTCCAAAATTACATAAATGTCTTTAGAGTTCAATTAACCATTGAGGATTATCAAAAATCAAAAGAAATTATCAAGATGTTTAAAAATAAAATGAATCATCTAAACGAAGAAACAAACTTTTTTGATAAAAAAACTAATACTCGTGGAAACTTAAATCGTGAAATAATATAAAAAAATTTCTTTGCCAAAAAGCAAAGAATTTTTTTTAATCTAATAAATTAAACTGATCAAAAATATCCACATCTATAGACTCATCAGCCTCTTCTGTTAATTCCTCATTTTCTTCATTAACAGCTTCTTCATATTCCTTTAATTCGATATATTCACCAAATATATCATCATTTGGAATTTCTTCAACAACCGTTTCTTCTTGCACTTCTAGTTTTTGATTCATCTTTTGATCTTCATCTTCATAAATGATATCAAGCTTAACATCGCTTAAATCATCGCAAATCTTTTCAATTGGAATTTCCTCAACAACAATATCCTCAACCTCTTCAATAACTTTAGTCTCATCATCATCATGATCATTTAACAAAGCATTTATAGTATCATTATCCAATTCTAACTCTGAATCATTGACTTCCGTAACCTCTTCTTTATTAACATCCTCTTTAACAGGTAACTCTTTACGAAGAATCTTTAACTCCTTCATATCATATTTAACTTGAGATTCTTTAATTATTTGTTGTTTCATAAGCTCTAAAGTTTGGAATTTTTCATTTCTTTCTTTTTCACTAAGCATATTAATATCCATAACCTCTAGCATTTTAAACTCATGAATCAAATATCTACGTAAATACTTGGCCTTAACCTTACTTTCACGTCCAAGTGAATCAACCACAAAAAAGTATAATTTCTTTATTTTTGATGAAGTAAATTTAGATCTAATACAATCAACATCAACCTCAAACATCACATAACTTCTTTGTTTAATAAACATTACATCCCGTTCATTAAGGTTATTATATTTACGATAATCATTTGTAAAATCAAAGATATTATATAAATACTCACAACCAACTGAACTCATTTCAATATTATGGAATGTCCTATTGAAAATACTGACAACCATATAACGCTTATTAGTATTATGATCAATGTTAATCTTGCATGCAATCTCTAGTTTGCCATTCACAAACGATTTATTAAGTCTATAATTCTTATAAACTAAATAAGCCAAGATGACAAATACAAAGCACAGCATAAAAAAAACGATATATGTCATATTTTCTGGTGTAAACATAAAATCACCTCTATAATTATTTTATCATATATATCATTTATTACAAAGAAAAAGCTTAAAATTAAGCATTCTATCCAATAGAATTCTTCATTTCAAGCTTAATTAATTGATTTAATTCAACCGCATATTCCATTGGCAATTCCTTTGCAAATGGCTCAATAAAGCCCATTACTATCATTTCTGTAGCCTCGTCCTCAGTAAGCCCTCTACTCATTAAATAGAATAATTGCTCTTCACTTACCTTAGATACACTTGCCTCATGCTCTAAGAAACAATCATCATTTAAAACCTCATTAGTTGGAATTGTATCGCTCGTTGAGATATCATCCAAAATGATTGTATCACATTCCACATGGCTCTTTGCCCCAAAAGCCTTTGGACCATGCTTAACTAATCCACGATAGTTGACCTTCCCACCACCATTGCAAATTGATTTAGAGATAACAGTTGAAGTTGATTTTTCACCTAAATGAATCATCTTTGCGCCGGTATCCTGGAACTGACCAGCACCAGCAAAAGCAATAGTTACAGTCGTACCCTTTGATTGCTTTCCCTTTAGGATACATGCTGGATATTTCATATTGATACCACTACCAATATTTCCATCAATCCATTCCATATGACCATTATCTAAAACCAATGCTCTTTTAGTTACTAGGTTAACAATATTATTTGACCAGTTTTGTACTGTTGAATAACGACAATAGGCATCATTTTTAACAAATATTTCGACAACTGCCGCATGTAATGAATCCTTTGAATATTTAGGAGCTGTACATCCCTCAACATAATTTAAACTACCACCATCATCTACAATGATTAAGGTTCTCTCAAATTGTCCCATTTGTTCAGAATTAATTCTAAAATATGATTGCAATGGCTTATCTATTTTTACACCCTTTGGCACGTAAATAAATGAACCACCACTCCATACAGCAGTATTTAATGCAGCATATTTATTATCAGTATAAGGAATAACCTTTCCCCAATATTCTCTTAATAAATCAGGATGTTCACGTAAAGCAGTATCAGTATCACAAAAAATAACTCCTAACTCATCTAATTCCTTTAAAGTATTATGATATACTACTTCACTCTCAAATTGAGTAGAAACTCCACTTAAAAACTTTTGTTCAGCCTCTTGAATTCCAAGTTTATCAAAGGTGTCCTTAATCTCTACAGGAACCTCATCCCAATCTTTTTCCGTTTTTTCTGACGATTTAATGTAATATGTATACTCATCAAAATCAATATGACTTAAATCAATTCCCCATTCTGGATTCTCTAATCTCAAAAATTCTTCATAAGCATTTAACCTAATTTCAAGCATCCAATCAGGTTCATTTTTTGTCTTACTAATCATTTTAATGACATCACGATTTAATCCCTTTCCAGAATCAATTACACTCTTTGTTTCTGTCTTAAAGCCATATTTATAATCACCAACGATATCCTTTATGTTATCATTCATATTATAACCTACTTACTTTCATTAATACCTTTTTCAATAGCCTTCCATGATAATGATGCACATTTAATACGAGCAGGAAATTGAGCAACTCCTTGATAAACTCGTGCATCCATCATTTCAATTTCTTCATCAAATTCTTCACCTTTTAGCATAGTCAAGAAATTATTGATAATTTTCTCTGCCTCCTCTACAGTTTTACCCATTAGAGTTTGACTCATAACAGAAGCTGATGAACAACAAATTGAACATCCATGCCCATCATGCTTGATATCAATTATTTTCCCATCAACAATCTTAATTTGGACATTAATATCATCCCCACATGAAGGATTGTTTAAATGTACTGTTTGATAACTATCATCATTAACCAATCCCTTGTTTTTAGGATATTTATAATGTTCCATAATAACTTGACGATATAATGATTCCAAGTTCATTTTAATTACCTCCCTAGAAGCTTAAGAAGAAATCTCGAGCTTCAATAATACTGCTTACAAGCTTATCAACATCCTCAAAATCATTATAAAAATAGAATGAACATCTTAATGTTGATATTTGTTTTAAAAATCTAGTAATTGGCTGTGCACAATGATATCCTGCCCTTAAGCATACTTTATTCTTGTCAAATATGCTTGCGGCATCATGTGGGTGCACACCATCAATATTAAAGGAAATTAGACTAGAATCCAAATTATTATTATAGATTGTAATCCCCTCTACATCCTTTAATTTTTCAATTGCATATTTCTTTAACTCTAACTCATGAGCCTTAATATTTTCTAAACCAATACCCTCTAAAAATTTACATGCCTCCGCTAAACCAATTACCTCACTGATTAATGGAGTCCCTGTTTCAAACTTATATGGAGCATCCTTGAATGTCATCTCATATGGAAAAACATCCTGGGCCATATCTCCACCAAACTCAACAGGCGGCATTTTATCTAGCAACTCTTTTTTTCCATATAAAACTCCTACTCCCGAAGGTCCACACATCTTATGTCCACTAAATGAAAGGAAATCACAATCTAGATCCTTAACATCAATTTTTAAATGCGGAACACTTTGAGCACCATCAACACTCACTACAGCTCCTACGCTATGAGCAAGCGCACATATTTCTTTAATTGGATTAGTATATCCTAAGACATTGGAAACATGATTAATTGAAACTACCTTTGTCTTATTTGATAAAACACTTTTAAAAGCTTCTATCGTAACTTTTCCTTCCTCATTTAAAGGAATATAAATAAGCTTAGCATTTTTCTTCTTACATACGTTTAACCAAGGCATCATAGCACTATGATGCTCCTGAAGAGTTGTGATGATTTCATCACCCTCATTTATAAATTCCATATATGAGCTAGCAACCAAATTTAGTGATGCACTAGCCCCACGGGTAAACACAATCTCATCCTCATTTGCGTTAATAAATTTTGCCACAACCCTACGAGAATCCTCATATAAATCAGTAGCACGATAGCTTAAGTCATAAACTCCACGATTTACATTAACGCCAAGCTCGTTATAATAATACATAATTTTATCAATAACTTGCTTTGGCTTTAGGCTTGATGCAGCACTGTCCAAATATGCTAGACCAGGATTATTATTTAATACCGGAAAGCATTCTTTAATTTTTTTTATATCCATTTTAATCAATCCTTTTAAATCTTTGTTTTAAATGAATTATATAATTCATCCTTAATTGATTCATTCTTAATCTCGCTTAAAATTGGGCCAATAAATCCATTAACAATCAGTCTTTCCGCATCTTTTTTATTGATTCCACGACTCATTAAATAATATAATCCTTCTTCATCAATTTTTCCAATAGATGCACCATGATTAGCAGCTACATCATATTCATCAATTAATAGGGTAGGCAAAACCTTAATAGCACTATTATTATCCATTACAATACCACGAGCTCTTTGACTACAATTTGAACCCTTGTTTCCTTTGTTTATTTTACCCTCTACATTAACATTAATCTTACTATTACGTGCAGTAATATAATTCTCAATTTTACTAGATGTATTTCTAAAATTATGATAAACATTTAAATTAATATTTGATTTACTATTATTACCCATAATAATACCCTTTAAATCAATTTCTGAGCCTTCTTGATTTAAATTGATTTTAATTTTCTTATCACAGTTATCCGCAAATGATGTTAATAATAAACTCATATGAGAATTTTGATTTAAATCGATATTTAAATTAATACTTGATTGATCAGATTTATCAAATAAAACATAACTACAATTACTATTATCCTCTAATATGATATCGATATCGCAACTAGAATCTACATAGTTAACCATGTCAATACTAACGTTTTCTTTGATGATAATTTCCTGGTTTTCCTTGGTACTTTCTATTTTAAAATAGTCTTTTTGGCTTTTATCAACTATGTATTTCATTATTTCTTCATTGCCTCTTTTGTTGCACAACTACCAAGGATTAAGCGTGGCTTATTCTCAATTTCATCAACAATTCCAAGTTCCTCTTTAATCCAATCATATCCATCTTGATCAATTTTTTCAATCAGTTCAGATTTACCACTTCTTACAATCTTACCCTTTATAAGTATATGCACAAAATCTGGCTTAATATAGTCAAGTAGTCTTTGATAGTGAGTTATTAATAAGCATCCAAAATCGTCACTTACCATATCACTAACATTTTCACCAACAATTTTTAACGCATCAACATCTAATCCTGAATCGATTTCATCTAGGATTGCAAAATTAGGTTTAAGCATCTTCATTTGCAGTATTTCATTTCTTTTCTTTTCTCCACCTGAGAATCCTTCATTTAAATAACGATGTGGAAGATCATCGCGCATTTTTAATTCCTTAACCGCCTTATCATATTTGACAATGAACTTGTATAAAGGCATATCTTCCTTATGCTTTAAAGCTGCTCTAATGAAATCAGAATTAGTTACACCTGGAATCTCTGCTGGATATTGCATTGCTAGAAATAATCCAGCACGTGCTCTTTCATCAACACTCATATCTTTGATTGAAACATCATCAATTAAAATATCTCCTTGTGTCATTTCGTATTTAGGATTACCCATAATAACCGCTGATAATGTTGACTTACCAGCACCATTAGGACCCATAATAGCATGAACTTCTCCTGTCTTTATTTCTAAATTTATTCCCTTTAAAATTTCAACACCATTAATATTGGCATGTAAATCAATAATCTTTAATGTTTTCATAAATTCAACTCCTTAAATAGTCCGTATTAATTATATAATAATTAAAACAATATTTCCAACAATATAATAAACTTTTTTACAAAATATAAAAAAGGTAGTAGATTTTTTACTCTACTATCTCTTTTTTTATTGTTTTTTTGTTCTTTTTGCTTTGAATATACGCAATATATTCATCTATTGGTAATGCCTTTGAGTAAAAATATCCCTGATAATAGTTTACCCCCAGCTTATGTAGTTTATTCTTTTGTTCCTTTGTTTCAACATACTCTGCTACAACATAGAAATTTAAAGCACCACCTAAAGCCACAACATTTGACACAATATCCTCAACACGTTTATTATCTAAGATATTCTTTGTGATATTTCCATCAAGCTTAACATAATCAAATGCGTTATTTTGTAAATATTTGATTGATGTATGCCCCATACTAAAATCATCAATCGCAATCTTAATTCCATTCTCCTTAAGTTTCTTAAAGGTTGGACTTAAATCAACATCGTCATTTAAATCTGTTTCCTCCGTTAGCTCAATTGTTAGAATCCCTTTAGGAATATTTCTTTTATTTACCTCATCAATTATCCAATCAATAAATTGTGGTGTACATAAAAGATTAGCCTCAACATTAACAGAAACTCCAATTGTCTTTCCTTCCTTAAGAACTGTTGGAATATCATTTAAAACACGAATAATAATCGCTTTAGTAAGATCTGTAAACAATCCTGATTCCTTAGCAATTGATGTAACTAATGGTGGATATAATGGTTTATCACCACCACATTTCCATCTTAATAATGACTCACTTGCGGTAACCTTACCATTTTTAACTAATGGTTGATAGAAAACATCAAAAGACCCATTATCAATTGCATCCTTCAATTTAAGTGCAAGCTCTTTACCAGTAATCGCTTTTTCATTTTTTAAAAATTCCGAACTTCTTCTTTCCTTTTCATATGTCTTCGTTTGCTCAATCATTTCATCAATACCTAAACCAAACTTACGAGCATGAACTAAATCATAAAGCTTTATAAAAGGTAAATAAATAATGATTCCAACTACTAAATTTAAAAGTTGCAAGGCTATTCCTAAAAATGATTCGGTAGCTAAATAACCACTTATAAATATTGGTGTCGTAAAATATATACTCTCGCTAATCATTGGCACAAAACCAAAGCTTATCACATAATAGCTTATATATACATTTACAACCGGAACCAATATAAATGGGATTAAAAAAATTGGATTTAAAACCGTAGTTAGTCCAAAGGCTAATATCTCATTAATGTTGAAAAATGTTGGTAATACGGCATTTTTCGTTATTGCCTTATTGTTTCTATTTTTAGAAAAAATAAGCATTCCAATAAGCAAACATAGTGAAGCTCCACCTCCACCAATGAGTACGAAGGCATTAAAGAAATTAGATGTGATGATTTCTCCCTCAGCCACATAAAATACATCCTGATATATCGAACCTAGGGTATTACTTCCGTTAACCCCAAAGAACCATAATAATGATTGAAATGTCGATAATAGTGCCGCTGAGTGGACGCTTCTTCCCAAATAATCAAACGGAAGGGAAAAAATATGAATAACCAAATCATTTAAATTATCCTCATCAAAAACAGAAGAAATCAAAGAAGTCATAATTACAAAACTCATAATTGTTAACACCATTGGCATAATAGCCTGTAAGGAAAATATATAATCCTCCTCAGTGTTTAAACCTTTAATCTTTGTATTCTTCTTATTTCGAAATTTAGAAAATAAAAAGAAAAACTTTGTGGATAAATATGCAGTTAATAATGCGGTAAAAACATTTGAAAAATCCAAATAAGAAATAAGAATAACACTCTCTTGATTACTATTTATTTCCACAATCTTATCTAATCCTAAAAATGCAAAATACGATCCTAAGGAGACCATCATACAAATTATATTTTGCGCATTTGGCTTTTTCGTATAATGTAATGAATAGTAGTAAGTTACGGATAGTAAAATATATAAACTAGCAATTTTAAAGGTTGCAGAATAAATAAAGCTTAAAAAATTATAAATACTATGATTAAAGGCATCATGAATAAAATCGTTGATAGTCTCATTTGGAATATTAAGCAATAATAGTGAAATAAATCCAATCATAAAAACGGGAATCACCATCATAAAGCCTTTTTTTATGCTTGATAAAATAACACTCTCTTCCATTTTAGAGTATATTTTATAAGAAAAATTAATAAATCTATTTTTCATAGTAAATCACCACCTTTATTTTACCATAATTTGTTAAGTGAGACAAAGATATTTATAAATAAAAAAATGGTTGGGTTATCCCCAACCATTACATTCATTATTTAACCATTTCAGCTTTTAAATTTGTGTAGAATTCACTCAATGTTGTTGATGTAAAATTATTAACATCAACTCCTAAAATTGAACAAATCATACCTTTAAATGAATCATTATTAATAAATGAAGATGACTCAATAGCTTTTATTAAAGCAGTTATTTCTGCATCACAATTTTCAACAAGCCCTTTTAAAATTAACATACTTGCATGATCGCTTACATATCCATTAAAGTATCTAATTTCACCATCAACATTAATTCTTAAATAACCATTTTCATCCTCAAATGCTTGGGCATAAGCGCTTGTGTAGAATTCTACGTAACTAGCAAATACTTTTGAATCAACCTTAGCGATTAAAGCAAATAATTCATCATAAATTGAAGAATAATCTAAGCCAAGTACTACATCAACTTCTTCATCGATTTTAATTTCTCCAATTGCTTCAACTCTTTCAGTATAACCGTTTTCACTATTCATAATAAAGATATAATCACTTGTTTTTACATCTTCAAATACATAAGTAAAAGATCCATTATTATAAGTTATTATAAACTTAGATGCTTTTAAATCCGCACACATTGCATTAACTTTAGCACTAGCACCAGTAATTTCAGCTATTGTAGTTGTAGCTGTAATATCAGATTCTGAAGAACCATATTTAAGATTAATAACACCATTTACAATTGAAATTTCTCTATATGCATATGTTGAATCTACAGAATTACCCAAATATCGTTCTACATAATTGATAACATCATTCATAACGTATTCAACATTTTCTAATTGCTGTTGTTGTAGTACAGATTTCATGTAATTTTTCATTAAATTAACTAGTTTAGTTTGATTTGTAGCACTTAAGTTACCTAACACTTTAGTTAATGAAGAAAGCATTTTAAATTGTGCAGCTACACCTGCTGGAGTAATCATATTTTGATCAGTAATTAAAGTTTTCACAAATTCAGCTGTAAAATATGAAGAATTAGCAACATCATTAAATGTATTTAATCCAATCTTAACAAGTAACGCTGAATCAGCACTTAATGCTTTAAGCAAATTACTCAATGGTGCTGAGATATATTCTCCATACGAAATTGCACTAAATGCACAACTTGCAATTGTGTTTAATTCACTTTCACATTTATTTGCAAATGCACTTAATTCTTTAACTAAATCAACAATTGATTGATAATCAATTTCAGTAACATTCGTATTAACTGTTAAAGTAACAATTGTATTTAAGTTCTTTGCAGTTACTAAATCTAAAGCATTTACCATAACTTTTTGTCCAGCAATATATGCATCCGCAAGTAAATCAATAGATTCTTCAGGAATATCAAAAGAAACACTTGAAATTGTTCCAAAATCATCTGAAATCTTATTTAATAAATTAAGAACTGCTTTTACTTCAGCTTTTTCTAATTTAATATCCGCAATGATATAACCTAATTCTTTCTTAACACTATTTGCAACTTGAGTTGTCGCACCTGTAGTTGCAATAGTTTGTAAATTGATTAACAATGTTTGCATATCAGCACGAGCAATTCCTCTAGCAACTTTCAAAATTGGTTTAACACCTGCTAAAACCGCATCCTCATTTTCTGCGATATATGCAGCAATTTCAGGTGACATCAATCCAACATAATCAATTAAAAAATTAGCAGTTTTATCAATTGAAGCATCTGTATTCAAAACTGATGTTAAGACTGCAAGATATACAGTTGGATCAACTTGTTCTCCTGAAGCCATCGCTTCATTTAGTGCAACTAATCCAGTTGTAATTGATACAGCAGCCGCATTAGAAATTCCATTTTCTTTATACATTTCTTTATATGCAGCAGCAGATTCCTCATCACCTAATAGAATTACAAGGCTCTCATCTAATTCTTTTTCAGAAACCTTTTCCATTGTAGTAGTTGGTCTAACATTAGTTTTAGTTTTATTTTCTTTTCCACATGCTGCTACAAAACAACAAGTAAAAAGCATTACAAAAACTATTAATATTTTTTTCATAAATTTTTCCTCCCCATTCGCCTAAATTATATCACTTTAAATAATTAATATCAATAGAATTGTATAATTTAATGCGATAAAGTGTTTTTTTTAAAAAAAATCTCTTTAAAAATAAAGAGATTAAAAATTTATCGACGCTTTGGTCTAGTGAATAATAAAACAATAACTGTTATTGCTCCAGTAATTCCAACCCAAGCATTTTTTTCATGACTTTCAACATTGCCCACTGCATAAGTTAATTTAATTAACTCTAAGCCTTCTTTATCGGTTTTATTGATGCATTGCCCATCATCATGTGAAAAAATAACATAATAATCATCATTGAATGGATTCTTGACATAATCAATTCTACTAGTTTTTAATGTTTGCTCCACTGTAATCTCATCACCAGATGCAAACCCTTTTGTCGTGATAATTCTGTAATAAAAACATTCTAATAAAAGTATTGCCACAATTACAATAATTTTTGTTGTTGTCCTCATTTAATCAACCTCCCATTACTATCATATCATTATTTAAGATAAATATCCATAAAAAATGGTCCCCTTTCGGAGACCATTAATATTGAATATTTAAATTATTTTGAATAATCCATTGATAGATAACGTTGATACATCTTCCAACGACGTTGAGCATCTTTCTTATTTGCATCAAGTAATTCTTGAGCTTGTGCTGGATTAATCTTAGTTAATTGAGCATAACGAGTTTCGCTTAATAAGAAGTCATTGTATAAATCCCAATTTGGTTCTTTACAGTCAATTTGTAATGGGTTCTTTCCTTGTTCTTCTAATCTTGGGTCATATCTGAAGATTGGCCAATATCCACATTCAACAGCTAATTTAGCTTGTTTTTGTGAATTAATTAATCCACCCTTGATACCATGAGCGATACATGGAGCATATCCGATAACGATTGATGGTCCATCATATGCTTCAGCTTCTTTTAATGCTTTGATAACTTGAGCTTGGCTTGCCCCATGGCTGATTGCAGCTACATAAACATGTCCATAGCTCATTGCGATGGCAGCTAAATCCTTCTTCTTATTTTCTTTTCCTGATGCAGTAAATTTAGCGATTGATCCATAACGAGCAGATTTAGAAGATTGACCACCTGTATTTGAGTAAACCTCTGTATCGATAACGAAAATGTTAACGTCAGCTCTATTTGCGATAACATGGTCTAATCCACCATATCCGATGTCATAAGCCCATCCATCTCCACCGATAATCCATTGAGAATGCTTAACGATATAATCCTTTAATGTTAACGCTTCTTTAGCAGCTGGTGTATTGTTAGCTTCTAAAGCAGCAACTAATTTAGGTTGTAATGCTAATGTTAATTCACCATTTTTACGGTTTTCAATCCATTCAGTAGCTAATGCATTAACTTCTTCACCTAATACATCTTTATTTTCTACTAAAATAGTTTGTAATCTATCACGCATAGTTTCATATGCCATCTTCATACCGAATCCAAATTCAGCATTGTCTTCGAATAATGAGTTAGCCCATGCTGGTCCTTGACCTTTTGCATTTGTTGTATAAGGGCTTGCAGGATATGATCCTGAATAAATTGATGAACATCCAGTTGCATTAGCAACAATCATTCTTTCTCCGAATAATTGAGAAATAGCTTTAACATATGGAGTTTCTCCACATCCAGCACATGCTCCAGAGAATTCGAATAATGGTTGAGCGAATCCAACATTTTTAGGATTGTCTTTTCCAACTAGATCTGATTTGTAAGTAACATTTTCGAAGAAGTACTTAGCTTGTTCAGCTTGACCAGCTTTAAGAGCTTCATCGATTGGTACCATCTTAAGAGCTTTTTCTTTAGCAGGACAAGTTCCAACACATACACCACATCCTGTACAGTCTAATGTAGAAATTTGCATTGTATATTGGAATCCTTCTAATCCTTTTCCATTTGCTTTCTTTAAAGCAGCTCCTGCAGGTGCGTTCTTAGCTTCAACTTCATCAACTAAGAATGGTCTGATAACTGCATGAGGACATACAAATGTACATTGATTACATTGAATACAGTTTTCTTCAATCCATACTGGAACATTTGAAGCAGTACCACGTTTTTCATATGCAGCAGCACCATTGATCATCTTACCATCGTTCCAATCTTTAAATGCACTTACTGGTAAGTTATCACCTTCAATTGCATTGATTGAATCAAGGATAGTTGAAATGAACTTAGGTCTTGATGGATCAACAACTTTAACTTCATCAGTTAAATTAGCCCATTCAGGTTTAACAGTAATTTCAATTAATCCTGTTCCTCCAAGATCGATTGCTTTGCAGTTTTGATCAACTAATGCTTGACCTTTCTTAGCATAAGTCTTTTCTGCAAATTGTTTCATATGTTCTTTTGATTCTTCATAAGACATAATATTTTGGTTTAATTTGAAGAATGCTGATTGCATGATTGTGTTAACTCCTAGACCAGGTCTGAATCCACATTCAAGAGCTAATTTATTTGCATTAATTACATATAATTTAGCATTCTTTTCAGCTAATTGACGTTTAACCTTGTTAGGTAATCTTTCTTCAATTTCATCTGCTCCTGTATGAACAGTATTTAATAAGAATGTTCCACCATTTCTTAATCCTTTTAACATATCAAATTTGTTTAAATATGCATCTAATGAGCATGAAACAAAGTGAGGTTTGTCAACTAAGTAAGTTGAACGGATTGGATTTGGACTGAAACGTAAGTGTAATCTTGTAGATCCACCTGATTTTTTAGAGTCATATGCAGCATAACTTTGTGCATATAAATCAGTGTAATCTCCAACAATCTTTGAAATATTTTTACAAGCACCAACTGTACCATCTGATCCTAAACCGAAGAATAATAATTCAGTTGTTCCTTCAGTAGCAACGTCGATTTCTTCAGTAACCTCTAATGAAGAATAGTTTACATCATCGATGATACCAATTGTGAAATTGTTTTTAGGTTGTTCAGACGCTAAATTCTTATAAATTGCATTGATGTGAGAAGGTGTAGTATCTTTACTTGATAAACCATAAACTCCACCAATGATAGTTGGTTGATTTTCAGTACCATAGAATGCTGATTTAACATCTAAGTATAATGGTTCTCCTTCACATCCTGGTTCGATTGTTCTGTCTAATACAGCAATACGTTTAACTGTTTTAGGCATTGCATCGAAGAAATACTTTTGGCTAAATGGGCGGAATAAATGAACTTTAACAACTCCGACCTTTTTACCTTGTTTAACTAATAAATCAACAGTTTCTTCAATAGCCTCAGTAACTGAACCCATTGCAACAATTACATCTGTAGCATCTTCTGCTCCATAGTAGTTAAATGGTGCATAATTTCTACCAGTAACTTTTGAAATTTCTTTCATGTAATCATTTACAATGTCAGGAATTGCATTGTAGTAAGAAACTTGTAATTCTCTTGTTTGGAAATAAACATCATCATTTTGAGCTGTACCACGGCTTACTGGATGTAATGGTGATAAAGCATTTTTACGGAATCTTTCAACAGCTTCCATATCGATAAGGTTTTTAAATACTTCATAATCCATAACCTCAACACGGTTAACCTCATGAGAAGTTCTGAATCCATCAAAGAAATGTAAGAATGGAACTGAACCTTTAATTGCTGCTAAGTGTGCAACACCAGCTAAGTCCATAACTTCTTGTACTGAACCAGTAGCTAACATAGCAAAACCAGTTTGTCTACAAGCCATTACGTCTTGATGATCTCCAAAGATTGATAATGCTTGAGCTGCGATAGCACGGGCAGCAACGTGAATTACTCCTGGAAGTAATTGACCAGCAATTTTATACATGTTAGGAATTTTTAATAATAATCCTTGACTTGCTGTGTAAGTAGTTGTAAGAGCTCCAACTTGTAGTGAACCATGAACTGAACCAGCAGCTCCTGCTTCTGATTGCATTTCAACAACTTTAACAGGCATTCCGAAAATGTTTTTCATTCCTTTAGATGCCCATTCATCTGTGTATTCTGCCATCGGTGTTGATGGTGTGATAGGGTAGATACCAGCTACTTCAGTAAATGCATATGATGCATAGGCTGCTGCTTGGTTTCCATCCATTGACTGAAACTTTTTAGCCATAAAAAAATCCTCCCTATTATAGTATTTTGTGTTACTATATTTTTGCCATTTTTAATTATACTATAAATATTTCGTTTTATCAACCTTTTATTAAAAATAAAAAGGCTAACTATGTTAGCCTTTAAGGTTATAAATTAGCATTTTTCTACATCAGTTGCTTGTTTACCCTTAGGTCCATCAACAACTTCAAAAGTAACTTTTTCGCCTTCTTCTAATGTTCTATACCCTTCAGCTTTGATTGCTGAGAAGTGTACAAAAACATCATTTCCTTCCTCAGATGAGATAAATCCGTATCCCTTCTCTGCGTTAAACCATTTAACAGTACCTTTCATTTGCTACTCCTTTATCTTTAAAAAATTTCATGAATAAGCTATCCACATATTAATTATACCTCTAAAAATAACAAATTACAAGGTAAATTATTAAAATGATTTAAAGTTATAAATTGCAAAATAATCACTATTTTCCAATCTTTAGCATTTCACAATATGCCATAAAGAATGGTCCTGACCCCTTACCATCATTACGAACAATTGGTTCAGAAATATAATATTCAAATGAACCATCACGACGCTTATTATCCTCAGGCCCTAAACCTGCCACTAAACAAATTCCATCTAGATAATATTCTCCATCTTCACATTTTAAATATTTATCGACAATACCATTATATGTTTTAATTCCATATTCTAAATATCTTTCAGGTAAAACATCTAATCTTACACCCTTTAATAAAGCATATGCAAGCATTGAAGAACCACTTGTTTCTAAATAATTTCCTTCTCTATTAGGCATATTTACAACCTGATATAGCATTCCTGTCTCTTTATCAACATATTGTAATAATCCATCAACTGCTTCTTTAAAGATTTTCATATAATCTCTTTTATGCTCATAAATAGCTTCATTCATTATATCAATAATATCGATTAATGCCATCAAATACCAACCAACTGATCTTGACCAATAGTTTTTAGACATACCAGTTTCCTTATCACACCAAAATGCTTTTTTAGTTTCATCATATGCGTGATGAGGCAATTTTGTATCTGGACTAGACATCAAATTATAGACATTTAAAATCTGATTATGAATATCATTATATTGAGCTAGTTTGTTGTATTTTGTTTCATATTCCATATAAAAAGGTAGACACATGTAAATTCCATCAAGCCATACTTGATTTGGATAGATTTTTTTATGCCAAAAGTTTCCAGTTGAAATACGTGGATGAGTCTTAATTTGATTATAAATTGTATCAATTGCCTTACGATACTTTTCCTTTTTTGTATAATCATACAATCTAAATAAAACCTTACCACAATTGATTGAATCAATATTATACTTTTCTAATTCAAATCCCTTAATATTTCCTTCTTCATCAATATAAAAGCCAATATATTCATCTAAAAATTCCAAATATTTCTCATTATGATTAAAATCATATAAATCAAGTAGTGCTTTACCCATTACTCCATCTATATAATTCCATCCCATCTTCTTTTTTGTTCCTTCAATATTGAATTTAGATCTTTCAGGTGTTGAACCGTCAATTAACTGATTTAATAAAATTTCCTCTTTTCTCATTATCATAGTCCTCCTTGTCCACTATACTTCAAGTATAACATTATTTATTTTAAAAAACAATAACGCATATTAATTGACAAAATGGAAAAATATAATTATTATCAAGATATAAGGAGGTATTTAATATGAAAGTAATATCAAGTTATGAAGAATTTAATCAAGAAGTAAGCAATGGTGTAGTGCTAGTAGACTTCTACGCAACTTGGTGCGGGCCTTGCAAAATGCTTGCTCCTATTCTAGAGGAAATTAGTGATGAGTTGGCAGATAAGATAAGTGTTTTAAAGGTTGACGTCGACGAACAAGAGCAATTAGCCCGTGATTTCAACATCAGTAGCATTCCAACTTTAATTGTATTTAAGAACGGTAAGCCTGTTAGCCAATCTCTTGGATTTCAACCAAAAGCTAGAATTATTGAAGGTTTAAAAAAATACTTATGATTGATATAGCAATTATTGGTAGTGGTGTTGCAGGCTGTGAAGCTGCTATCAACTGCAAAATCAGGAATAAAAATATACTTTTAATTGGAAATGATGATTTAAGTGAAAAACTAATTAAAGCCCCAAATATTAAAAACTATTTAGGATTTCCTGATATTTCTGGAGTTGAACTAAGAAACAACATCAAAAACCACCTAAAACAAATGGAAATTCCTATCAAAAATACTATTGTTAAATCAGTTTATGCAATGGGCGATTATTTTACAATTCAAACTAAGGAAGAAATGATTGATGCTCGTGCCGTTATTATCGCTACTGGTCTATCTAATATTACAACCATCAAAGGTGAAGAGGAATTCTTAGGACGTGGTGTTGGATATTGTGCTACTTGTGATGCCCCATTATACAAAAACAAGGATGTCGTTGTTATCGGAGATAATGAAGAGGCTATTCACGAAGCAAGATATATTAGCGAAATAGCTAAGAATACTTATTTTGTTACTAAAAATCAAGTATCTATTCCTAACGTTAAAATAATAAATGACACTCCTATTGAAATTAAAGGGCTAACTAAAGCAAATACACTAATCATGAAGAATTCAACAATTACAGCTGATGGATTTTTTATTTTAAGAAACAGTTATAAAATTGATAATTTAGTTCCTGGACTTGAAATTGAAAACAATCATATTGTAGTTGACAAAAACATGCAAACCAACCTTGAAGGATTATTTGCCTGTGGTGATATCACCGGGGCCCCATATCAATATATGAAAGCTTGCGGTGAAGGCTTAATCGCTGGCCTAAAAGCTTCAGAATACGTTAGTAAAATATAAAAAGTGTAGAAAACCTACACTTTTTTCTTACTTAAAACATAAATAAAATAAACTACCGGAATAATGAATATTGAAACACTCAACATCCATTCATTAAATGCATAACCGATTATTAAATAAAGCATTACTGACAAAGAAAGAAATGGCAATTTAATTCTTCTTTTTTCATCTTTACTGCATAATATGTAATAAGTTGGAATAGAAATAAACATTATCCATGTTGGATGCCACAAGCCACAAACAAATCCAAACACCAAATAAGCAAGCAATAAAATTAATGGATATAATATATGCCCCATATTCCTATTAAAATATGCACTTCTCATGCTATAATAAATTGGAATTAACAAATATACCAACCACCCAGGATGAGCATATCCTAAAAAACACAAACATGAAAATAGTACATGAACAAAGAAAAAACAATTTATATAATACTTATTCTTCGCAAATATAAAACTTCCTAAACTGAAATAAACGGGAATTAAAAAGATAAACCCTAATCCATCATCCCACTTATTGTATTTAAATCCAAATACAAAATAAAATACTACCAGCACTATAGGAATTGGGAAAAATCTCCAAACCTTCAATGCTTTACTTTTTTTACCAATTAATTCATTTTTCAAATCATTATAATCGATCATATAAGCACTCACCATTCTTTTTATGCAAGATAATTCTATCACAAAGCAATAAAAAGGACAATATTAAAAATATCATCCCATCAATATTAAGGTAATTGAATATGCTCTTTTGATTTTTTATTTTCTTTATAAATAATAATTTGGTTTCCAATTATTTGCACAACCTCAAAACCAACCGAAGAAAAAACATCCGCAATTTCTTCTTTTGACTCTAGGCAATTTTGCAATACTGAAATTTTCATAAGCTCATGCTTATTAATATAATTTCTAATGTCTGTTAGCATATTATCATTAATCCCATCCTTTCCAATTTGGAAAACGGATTTAATTGTTTGAGCTTTTCCTCATAAAAAACATTTTTGTTTTGTTGTTAACATATATATCATCCTTACTTTTTTATGATTATAACATTTTTATCACAATAAAAAAAGATAGCCCTCACTATCTTTTCTTTTTTGCAAAGAATACCCCTTCGCACTTGTATCGAACAAATCTCCCAATAAATGTGACCTGAGTCATATCCAAAAATATTGTACACTATCAATTTAATTTTGTAAAGTGTTTTTTTAACAAAACAAAATATCTACTTTATAATGATGTGTTCTCCTGCCTTTATATATTTAATTCTTTCTTCTAATACACTTTGTAAAATGGCATATGAATTAACTCCCGTGCAATGGCATGTATGGTAATATATATCATACTCCTGCATTTTTTTAGCAATAGCCAAAACTCTTTTGTTTTCTTCTTTATTTAAATGAAAACCACCTATAACGTTCTTAACATCAAAACAATTGTTAATGATATTTAAAATACCTTTATGTGAACATCCACTAAATAAGGTTTGTCCTATTTTCATAAACTGCTCATGTCTAAAATCATCAAAGACCTTTTTATTATCCTTCATTTTTGTTAATCCATAAGGATTTATCATACTAGAATCAATAAAATTATTTAAAGTAAACAGCCTTATATCACCAATTTCATAATAATCATCAGTTAAAACAATACGAGAATCATTAATATTTTCGATACCAATATATTTATCCAAAGCATTAAAAAATTTCCCAAAAGCATTTCTGTTAATGTACACCTTAGCCTTCTTATTCTCTTTTAAAAATTTTTTGATTCCTCCACCATGATCATAATGACCATGAGATATAACTAGAACATCAACATCACTAATATCTAATCCGAAGCTTTTAGCATTTTTAATAAAAACATCTGATTGTCCAGTATCAAACAAAATATTTTGACGATTGTTTTTTATATATAATGAAAGCCCATGTTCAGATAAATATCCACCTTTTGCTTCATTATCAACAAGAACATAAATCTCCATTTTCTTCACCT
Source organism: Anaeroplasmataceae bacterium (assembly GCA_016294165.1). Taxonomy (GTDB): domain Bacteria; phylum Bacillota_I; class Bacilli_A; order Acholeplasmatales; family JAEDCM01; genus JAEDCM01. Next base: position 20,296 of record JAEDCM010000006.1, on the reverse strand, counting down.
ACATCTAAATTATCTACAACAGCAAAAATACATATATAGTACATCATAAATCCAATCATATACATTGTACTATCTAGACATCCATGAACAGTTGCTGCTAACCAAATTACTAAAAGAAATTTAATAAAAGGATGTTTATTTTTAAAAATAAGTTTTATTTTTTCAAAGGTATGAAAAATATAGACAAAAGCTCCTATCACTCCAAAAGATAAAAGAGTTTGAATATATGTATTATGAACTGCTAAAACCTTATTTGTTTCCCATAAATATGTAATTGAATCACTAAACAGACCCTGACCAATTATTGGATGATTTAAAAATTCTTTTATAGCACCTGGCCATAATACTTCTCTCCCATTTAAATGAAATCCAATATTAAATGTAAAAAGAATAACATCCCAAGTTAGAAAAATTGATATCAAGGCAATAGTAAGGCATATACAAACTAGAGGTATATCGTGTTTTCTATTTGTGCTACCTTTTATTACCAAGCCAATAGTTGGAAATAGATATATTAAAATTGAAACAATTGCTCCTCTTGAATGGCCAATATAAATAACCGAATAGAAAAACATAATTGCCGAATAATAAGCTATTTTTAATCCTAATTTATCAGTTTTAACAATAAGATATGCGATGGCAATAATAATCATGTTTAAATAAATACCCATCGTATTTGGACCATACCAAGCAAAATCTACTACTTCATAAAATAGATTTCCTTGAACAACTCCAGCTGTTATAAACTCTAAACTCATAATAAATCCACTAGCAATCATTGATATGCATAAATACGATGATTGATCCTCTTTTATACTTCCAGCTAAGAAAATATAAATGAATAAATATAGCACCGGTGCAAGTGATAAAAAATACCTTATAGGTTCATCGCCCGCATCTAAATTTATCAATGATATCACTGAGCAAATCGCAAACAATAAAAAGCTAAGCTTCAAATTACACTTTTTTAAATCAATCTTATATCTAATTAAATAATATATTATCAAAACTAGGCTAATAATTCCCCCCATAGTCAGTAACACAGGAAAATCATTTAAATTATAATCCGTCCTTGAAATAAACAATAAATTAATTAATATCGGGATAAAAACCTTTGTAGGACCATTAAATAATAAAATATACCATGCAATCAAAAAGTAGATACTCATCGCAATATAAGGAATATTTGTTATCCATGAAATAAACGCAACTAGCGCTAAAACTCCTATGAAATATTTACTTTCAATGATTTCATTATACTTTTTCATTTTAAACCTCTACTCTACTGTAACCGATTTTGCTAAATTCTTTGGTTTATCGACATCGTTTCCTTTTAATACAGATACATAATATGCAATTAATTGACATACAACAATACTTACTAGTGGAGTTAAATAGCTTGCAACATCACTAATAACAATGTCATCACTTGTTTGTGATAAAGACTCTGTTGAAATGACAATTCCTAAAGCCCCTCTAGAAACTGTTTCAATTAGATTACTTCTTGTAATCATATTAGTTTCTTCGTTTGTACAAATTGCAATAACTGGAGTACCCTCCTCTATTAACGCAATACTTCCATGCTTAAGTTCACCTGATGCATATCCTTCTGTATGAATGTATGATATTTCTTTTAATTTTAATGCTGCTTCCTGGCAAACATAATAATCAATACCACGCCCTATATAAAATGCATCTTTAGCATTAACTATTTTTTTAGCAACTTCTTTAATTAAATTCTTATTATTAAAGACATCCTCAATCGCTAAAGCAACCTTGCTTAAATTATTTTTCAAATTTGTTTTACGATTATTGGCTACTCCTTTAGCAATAATTGATAATACAACAATTTGAGCAATATATGCTTTTGTTGAAGCAACAGCAATTTCCTTACCCGCAAAAATATGCAGAACATCATCAGCTAAATGATCAATGCTTGAATTTAACGAATTTGTTATAGCCAAGGTATGTAAATTTCTCTTTTTACACTTTTTTAAAACTGTAATACAATCAGCTGTTTCACCAGATTGTGAAATAAAAATGAAATATGGATTTTTGCTTAACAAAGGCATATTATAAGCAACCTCGCTGGCGATGCAAAGCTCAACCGGAATCTTACATAATCTTTCAAAGAAATACTTACTAACTGTTCCTGCGTATAAGCTTGTTCCACAAGCTACAATATAAATACGATCAGCTAAACGGATTTTTGATAAGATTTCTGAATCAATATTAACCTCTTCATCAACAAAATATTTATCAATCAAATTACGAATAACCCCTGGTTGCTCATCAATCTCTTTAAGCATATAGTGTTCATAATTCCCTTTAGCAATATCTAAATTTGTAAGTTTTAAATCCTGCATTTCAAAATCAAGGTCAAATCCCAAAATATCTTTTAAAATTACCCTATCCTTTTTGATAATTGCAAAGCGCAAATCATTTAAATACATATATGAATCAGCATATCCAACTAATGCCATACTATCACTAGCAACAGTTATACCATGTTCAGATTTACCAATTAATAGTGGAGTTTTATTTTTTGCGACATATAAAGTATCTAAATCCATCATATCCATAACCAAAAGAGCATATGACCCTTCAAGAATTGAAGCTGTTTTCCTAATCGCGTCAATCGTCGACATATCAGATGAATAATGCTCAATTAAATTAGCGATAACCTCAGTATCAGTTTCTGAATAAAAATCATAATCGGCTAGCTTTTCAATTTTTAACTTTTTATAATTTTCAATTACTCCATTATGGACGACTACAAATCTTTTGTTGTTTGAAAAATGTGGGTGACTATTAATCATATTTGGTTTACCGTGTGTTGCCCATCTTGTATGCCCAATACCAAAATTAGTGTTAAAAGAAAAATCTGTGATTTCTTCTAAATGATTAACACGCCCTTTATCTTTGTATATCTCAATCTTGTTTTTATTTACTAAAGCAACCCCAGCTGAATCGTATCCACGATACTCTAATTTTTTTAAACCATTAAAAATAATTTCACGAGCATCTTTAGTTCCGATATAACCAACTATACCACACATATCATTCACCCTCCAAAACATTATATTTCTATTATATTATTTTATTGCTTATTTATAAAGCAAAGAAATGAAAAATATTTTTAAATTTATTTACAAATCATTAAAAAAAGAACGATTTCTCGTTCTTCTACAATTTAAAGATTTTTTGAATTGTTTTATGTTGCCCTAAGACAAGTATTGATTCTCCTTCTTTAAAAACTAAATCAGGAGTAATATTTAAATTAATTTTTCCGTTTTTCTTTACACCCATGATATTGATGTTATATTTCTTTCTGATATCAATTTGAATAACACTTTTCCCAATCCAATTTTGTGGAACCATTATTTCAAATATTGCATTATCACTATCAATCTCAATATAATCTAGGATACTATCTGAAGAGCATTTAATCGCAATCCATTGAGCTAATTGCTTTTCAGGATAAACAATCTCGTCAGCTCCATTTCTCAATAATAATTTTGCTTGACTATCTTGTTCAGCTCTTGAAATAACCTTCTTAGCTCCAAGCTCCTTTAAATAACATGTAGTCTCCAAAGAAGATTGAAAATCACCGCTAATTGCTACAATACAAACATCAAAATTAGAAATACCTAATGACATTAGAAACTCCTCATTTGTACTATCACCAATCTGAGAATTAGTAACAAGCGTTACCACATCATTAACGCGGTCCTCATTATTATCAACAGCCATAACTTGATGCCCTAACTCTACCAATTTATTTGCAATATGTCTACCAAATCTTCCCAAACCAATTAACAAGACCGATTTTGCTTTCATATTTTTTCCTCCTTTTAACCTACTGTTATATTTTCACTTGGATATTTAGAAATAGGCTTTTTCTTTGCCCCAAGAGTTGCATATAGCAATGTTAATCCTCCAACTCTTCCAAAATACATTGTCGCAATCAAAATAATCTTTGACACAGTATGAAGGCTAGGAGTTATACCTAAAGTCAATCCTACTGTACCAACGGCAGATGCCATTTCAAAAAGACTAGTAATCATCGATATATTCTCAATTCTACTAATTATTATTCCACCAATAAAGAAAATTGTAAAGTACATAATTAAAAGTGAAACAGCACTTTTAACTGTCTCATTATTTACTCTTCTTTTTAAAATCTCAGTTTCCTCTTTCTTTTTAAATAAAGAAACAACTGTTGTAAATACCACTGCAATTGTCGTAGTTTTCATACCTCCAGCAGTTGACCCAGGAGATCCTCCTATTAGCATTAATAGCATCATAATTACAAGACCAGCTTCGGTAATAACATTTAAATCAATTGTATTAAATCCGGCTGTTCTCGGAGTCACTGTTTGAAATAATGATGCTAAAATTCTTTGAGACATTTTCATATCATCAAATTCAAAAAAGAAGAAATAAATCATTGGAAAAACAAGCAATACAGCCGTTGTTAGTAAAACAACCTTACTTTGAAGTCTATATCTTCTAATTCTAAATTTAAATTCAACAACATCATTCCATACGATAAATCCAATACCACCAATGATAACTAATGCACAAATTGTTAAATTGATAATCGGATTAAAAGCATAGCTTGTAAGTGATGAATATTCCCCTGCTTCTTCACCCATAATATCAAAACCAGCATTGCAAAATGCCGAAATCGAATGGAAAATCGACATCCAGATTCCTTTTGCGCCATAATCGGATATAAATATTGGCATCATAATAAGTGCTCCTAAAACTTCTACAAAAAATATACCCTTTAAAATAAAACCTACATATTTAATAATTCCACCAATGCTATGTGATGACACAGCATCTTGAACAGTCCCTCTTGCAAACAAACCAATCTTTTTCCCTGAAATAATAAAGAATAATGCTACTAAGGTTATTACTCCCATTCCACCAATTTGAATTAAAATGAGGATAACTATTTGTCCAAATAATGTCCAATATGTTGCAGTATCATGGACAACCAATCCTGTTACACAAACAGCGGATGCGGAAGTAAATAGAGTGTCCATAAATGATGTCCACTCACCACTTTTACTTGATATAGGAAGCATTAATAAAAAAGCGCCTATTAGAATAACACCTAAAAAGCCTAAAGATATAATTTGAAATGAAGATAACTTCAAACCTTTTTTTCCTTTCATATAGCCTCCTTATTTCCTTTACATCAACATAATATATATTTCGCTATATATTATCACTAATTTGCATTAAAAATTTTGTTTTTAATAAATAATTTGTAACTCATTTAACAAAAAATAACATTATTCAATTCATTAACCCTATATAAACACAGGATTTCTTTTATTATACTACATTTAATATCCTTTTTCAATGAATAGATTTTAGATGTATATTAATAAAAAACGATTCATTTTGAATCGTCTATTATGTTTCATATCATTGCAACAAAAGTAATTATTTTACCATCATCACTAAATGCTTGAGTTATTCCCTTATGGATTTGGACAAATGCCTTACCATTTTTTCGATTTCAATATTCTACATTTCATTTCTTGCTTCAATTTTAAAATGGGAATAGCCCTAAAAAAAACAAGTTTTATTAAACTTGTCTTAATACTTATCATAAAAAAAATGGTGCGGGTGACAGGAGTCGAACCTGCACGCCGAAGGCGCTAGATCCTAAGTCTAGTGCGTCTGCCAATTTCGCCACACCCGCATTTATTCTATACACATACTTTCATATGCATATAGAATTATACTATTATATCTTTACTTTGTCAATAATAACCTTAAAAAACTTCCTAAAATTATAAGCAAGAAACCCAACAAATCCCATAATCATCAAAACAATCGAAATAATAAATTGTTTATTATTCGCTTTTTTAACTGTTATGAACATCCCTTTATCAAAAGAAACATCCTCATTAACGCAAATAATTATTGAATCAATAACCTCTTCATCTAAATTATAATAAGAAAAAACAATCTCATATTCTCCAATATTTTTTTCATTATTCTCATATTCGTTGCTGATAATGGTGATTTTCTGATATTTTACATTGTTCTTTACTAGATAATCCTTTAATATCGCTTTTATTTGTTCTAAAGTTAAATCATCACTTTCACTCTTATTAATAATCATATCCCCAAAACTAATAGTTGGTCTTAAATCATCATATATTTCAACTGCTATATCGAAAAAAGCTATATTTCCACTTTCATCAGATACTGATAATGTAATAGAGTATTCTCCTTTTGATGTTGCATCACTGTATTCATCATATGAAACATCAATAACTAAATCATCATTGATGTTATCAGTTACCTGATATTGCTTTAAAATATCTTCAATGCTAATTAAATTATCAATTTCAATTCTTAATGAAGAGGGGCCTGTTATAACCGGGTCAGTTATATCTACAACTTTAACTAAAATGACAGCCACAGAAGCATTATCAAAGGAATCAGCAACACCAAAAATCATACGATATTCACCTAAACTCTTTGAACCACTATATTCATCATAAAAGCATAACAAATCACTAGTGATGTTGCCATCAAAATCATCTTCTACCGTGATATTATTAATAATTTCATTGTATGTTAGCTTATTATCATAATCTGAATATATAACTCCATTAATTGCTAGATCAATCTTTTGAATTTCCGATACTACTTCTAATCTTTCTAACTCCGCGTACTCATAATCAAATAGAGTTCCTTCTAAAAAATAAAAGCTTTCCTTCATATAATCTAAGCCTGGAAATATCATCTCATAAATAATAGAATCATCTTTCAAATTTATATTCACGTAATTAATTGTTCCAGCAATATGATTATATTTAATAAACTCCAATTTAAAATACTTATTATCCGTATATAACTCTAAATAATATTCTTGACCAAGCCCTACATCATAAAGCGCATCAGAATAAACATCTTTATCCGTTGGCCCAGCATAATAAAAGAATATATAATCAGTATTGGATTTCAACGATATTGGTTCCTCTAAATAATAGTGATAATCTTCATAAAAGAAATTATCCTGATGATAATAACTATATATCGCTTCATCCGCCTTTGCCTTAAATATAAATAAACAAATCAAAAAAACAAAAATTAATTTCTTCATATAATCACCTCGTAAAATTATACAAGAATAATTTTCATTTTTAGCTAAAAAAAAATACTTCTCTAGGAAGTATATTTTTTGGCAGGGCCAGCTGGATTCGAACCAACGATCAAGGAGTCAAAGTCCTTTGCCTTACCGCTTGGCCATGGCCCTAGTTTATTTGTCCGTAAATGATTATACTATGATTAAGACACAAATGCAAGCATTTTTTATATTTTTTTAAAATGATCTTGCCATCGCTATTAAAAACCAGAAAAATAAAGCGATGAAAATAGCTAATGTAGTAATTGCAGATCCTCTTCTAAGTGAGCAGCTATTCTCTTTATTAGTCATCCTACTTGCAATAATTATTCCAACTATCGGAATAAATAATCCAATAATAGTCCACTTAGTGTTATATTTCATATTTTATCACCGCCTCAATTTATTATACCATTTTATACAAAAAAATAAAGAGGAAATCCTTTTATTATGCGAAAAACAAGGCATCAATAAAACTGATGCCTTGTAAAAGAGAGAGGTTATTTCGCACACAAAATCATAAGTTTACACATACGATTCGAAAATTCAACTGGATTTTTGATTTCTAATCCTTCCATTAATAATGCTTGATCAAACAATAATAATGCATAATCTTTAATTAAATCATCATTATCAGATATTTTTTCAATTGCTTTAAATAAATCATGATTAGCATTTATCTCAAGAATTCTAGAAGCCTTCATTTCATTTTGATTTGGCATTTGCTTTAATACCTTTTCCATTTCAAAGCTTAATCCTTCACCTGAAACCAAACATACTGGTGAATCAACTAATCTCTTAGAAATAACGACGTCTGAAACCTCATTACTTAATGCTTCTTTTATTTTTCCTAATAAATTTTTTGAATCATCTTCAATCTTTTTAATGTTATCCTTTTCTTCATCAGTTAACAAATCAAGATCCCCTTGATTAATTGATTTAAATTCAATATCATTATACTTATTCATAATACTCATTAGGAATTCATCAATATCATCACTTAAAATTAAACAATCATACTCATGTTTCTTTAAGGCATCTAATTGTGGCATAGCTAATAATTGTTCCTTGTTTTTAGCACTCGCATAATAAATTACCTTTTGATCTTCTTTCATATGATTTACATATTCTTTTAAAGTTATCTTTGATTCATTGTTCAAAGTTTGATATACAAGTAAATTCTCTAAAAGCTCTTTTTTAGCCCCGTATGACTCATATATTCCATATTTAATATTTAATCCATAATTATCAAAGAATGTTAAATACTTGTTATAATCATTCTTTAATAGCTTTTCTAATTCAGATATTACCTTTTTCTCAATATTAGAACTAATCTTTGCTAATTGTTTGTTTTGTTGAAGGATTTCACGACTTATATTTAATGATAAATCAGCGCTATCTACTAATCCCTTAATGAATCGTAAATAATCAGGTACTAAATCCTTACATTTATCCATGATAAACACTGATTTAGTATATAATTGTAGTCCTTTTTCAAATTTATCAGAATATAGATTATATGGAGCAACACCAGGAATAAATACTAATGCGTTATAGGTAATATTTCCTTCAACATTAATATGCATGCTTAATAAAGGATCCTCATAATCGTTAAACTTTTGTTTATAAAAGCTAATTAAATCTTCTTCTTTAACTTCGCTTTTATTCTTTTTCCAAATCGGAATCATACTATTTAATATTTCTTCCTTAATCTCTGTTTCCTCACCTGTTTTATTTTGATTATCATCATATTGTGGGTGAGTATAGACCATATTCATTTTTATAGGATAACGGATATAATCTGAATACTTTTTAATCAATCTCTTAATTTTAAATTGATCAAGAAATTCATCATAATTCTCATCTTCTTTGTTTTCTCTTAAGTAAAGAGTAATTTCAGTACCAACGCTATCCTTTGATATCTCATCTAAGTAGTATGAATCTGTACCATCACTTGTAAAACGATAAGCTTGATTACTATAAGGGCTTAATGTATCTACTACAACCTTATCACAAACCATAAATGCTGAATAAAATCCAACTCCAAATTGTCCAATAATATCTGTATCATTATTGTCTTCCATCTTTTTCATAAATTCTAACGAACCAGATTTTGCGATTGTTCCTAAATGATTTTCTAATTCATCTTTAGTCATACCAATACCGTTATCTGATATTGTAAGTGTTCTATTCTCTTTATCTAAACTAATTCTAATTTCATAATTATCAACCTTTTCTACTGCTTCATCAGTTAAAGATAAATAATGGTATTTATCAATTGCATCACTGGCATTAGACACTAACTCTCGAATAAATATTTCTTTATTTGTATAAATCGAGTTAATCATTAAATCTAACAGACGCTTAGTCTCTGTTTTAAATTCTTTCTTTTCACTCATTTCATTCACCTCAATTGTTATTATAGTACAATTGATTAGCACTGTCAATACTTGACTGCTATTTCCTATGTGAAATATTTTTATTTTAAAGAAAAGGGCTTTAATAAAGCCCTTAAATATTAGTATAAATCTGTTTTTAAATCTGCACGATACACGATAACTTTAAATTCTTCTAAATTACCATAGCGTCCTGATTGTAATTTTTCAAGTAACCAATGATCACTTGGAACTTTTTCTTCTCTAGCTTCAATCTTTTCAATGATTTCATCAGCAATAGCTGTAAGATCTTGAAGAGTTTTATCTTTATATTTTTCAAAAGCTTGAGCTCTTAAATCTGCATAGTTTTGAGCTTGAACGCGCATTGTTGAACCAATCTTAAAGTTATTGAAGAATTTAGCTCCATCTTCTTCAACCTCAGATGCAGTTACTTCAACCATACCTGAGTTGTCAACACGAATCTTAATATCAACTGGAGCACCTGCTTCAGTATTCTTCATACCTGTTAATACGATTTCTCCTAAAATTTGGTTATTTCTTGATTCAAGTAAAATATCCTTACCTTGAACTAAGAATGCACTTACTTCATCTCCGTCATCTGCACGATAGAATCTTTCTTCAATTTCATATGGAATTGGTGTTCCTTCATATAGCATATGCTTAACAAAGTCACCAGAAACAGAAATTCCAAGTGGGTTAGTTAAAATTTCATTTAAGAATGATTCTTTCTTATTTGAAATAATTGATGCTTGAATACATGCTCCTAAAGCAACGATTAAATCTGGGTTATCATCTACACGAGGGATATTAGGGAAAGCTTCTTCAATCTTTTTCTTAATTAGTGGTACACGAGTAGATCCACCAACCATTAAAATACATCCTACTTCTTCTTCACCAATAACTTTCTTAGTCATTTGGATAGTTCTATCTACTAATCCTTCAATCATCTTTTCAAATTGATCTCTAGTGATATTGTATTCTAGAATAATACGGTTTCCATTAACCTTAATAATGTCAGTTCCACTAACACTTTCAGTCTTTGAAAGGTTAATTTTAATTCTTTCAGCTAAATTCTTTGCTGATAGATAGAATGATTCTTTGAAAGGAACATCCTTTTTATATGCTTTACCTTCATCAGTTGCTAAATATCCTTCATATAAGTAATCAATAATCTTTCTATCAAAATCACGTCCTCCTAGAATAAGACCATCAGTCTTAAGTGCTTGATAGAAACGTACACCATCAATATTATCATATTCTAGGAAAGTAACGTCGAATGTTCCTCCTCCTAAGTCGAATGATACTAATGTTTGTGCTTCATTTAATTTTTCTCCATAAGCTAATGCAGCAGCAGTTGGCTCATTAATTAAACGAATTTCATTTTCTGGTTCAAATCCTGCATCATGTGCTGCTTTTAATGTTGCTTGACGTTCAGCATCCTTGAAATCAGCTGGAACAGTAATAACTAATGTCTCAATAATAGGATCATTATATGCTTGTTGTAATCCTTCATAAATATACTTTAAAATAATTGTTGAAAAGGTAATTGGATTTAAAGTTTGTGAACCAATTGTAACTTTTTTTGCTTCACCTTTTCCAAGGTCAATCTTCATTTCACGCCAAACCTTAGCACCCTCATTATCTTTTGCTTCTTGACCAACAATAAACTTTTCAGCTTTTTGGTCATAAAGGATTACTGATGGATACATACCAGTTAAGCTTCCATTTAAATATTGTAATTCTGGTGTATTTGTAGTTGTTGAATACACAAAACACTCTGAGTTTGTAGTTCCCAAGTCGATACCTACAATTAATCTAACATCGCTCATTTTCATTCTTCCCTTCTTATAGTATGAAATCAATACTAAATCATAGACCCCTAAATGAATCTTTTTTTAACTTATATATATAATCATATCAAAAACACATAGTTTTTGTCTATCTTTTAGGTATATTTTTTTTAAAAAATATGTCTTTTTTATACTATTTTTCCAATAAAACAGCATAATTTAATTGTAAAAATCCATTATCATGTATATTATAACACAAATTATTATTTTTTTACAAAAAACTTTAAAAATTATTATTCTTCTTTATCGTAAACGTGAACTTCAGAATTAACTAACATTGTACCATCTTTTTTATTTCTGATACCAACGCGTTCAATTGAAGCAATTTTCCCAATTAAATCCGAATCAGTTGTATAAATAGTTTGCTTGCAGTTTGCAGTCATACGATTATGAGTTGATCCAATCTTTGGATAAGTTATTTCATAATCTTGAGAAACCAAAATACTCTTTAGTTTTGAAATTACATATTCAAATTGCTTTTCAGTTGAAATCTTATCATCATTTTCAATTATTCCAGAATCTGTTTTAGTCATAATTTCAGCTATACTAGTTAAGAATTCTTGGACTTTCTTATCACTTTGACGTCTATTTTCTTCTCTTAAACGGTCACAAGTATTCTTTAATGAATAGTTCTCATTATATAATCTGGAAACATATAAGTCTTTATTTTTACTAATAACAGCATTTGAACTAATACGATTAGTTAATTCATTAATTTTAGCCATCATTTTTGCTTCGTTTTGTTTAGCAATTTCTCTTTCTTCTTTAATAAGCTTTGCTAACTTGATATCTTTTTTACCTAATTTTGATTCATCGATATCAACTAATTCTACACTTCTAGTTTTAATCTCATCAATTGGTTCTTCCTTGACATTTCCACTCATTAGTTCTTCAATCATTGAATCAAGTTCACTCTTTGGAGCAGCAGTAACAGTTACTGGATTAGGATTCTTCTTACCGCAATATGGGCATTTTACCAATGTAGCATCGTATTTTGTATCACATTTTTTACATCTACACATTGGTCCTGTTCCAGTAGTGTTTTCGTATAAATTCTCAACACCAACCTTCTTTTGCTCTTCAAACATTTGTTTTAACAATGTTCTCTCATCAATTGATGTTCCATCCGATCCTCCAATTGATTTTACTTTAGGATCAGGATTCTTTTTCCCACATGATGGACATCTTTTAGCAGCAGCGTCATATTTTGCGCCGCACTTCTTACATCTTGTATATTCAATACCGTAATCCGTCATATCCTATTTTTCCTTTCCTAATATCAATAATCTAGAATAAGCTTCATTTAACAAGGCAATCATTTCTCCATCTCCACCACGGTCCTTATGATGCTCAAGTGTCTTACGACGATAAGCTTTTTTAACCTCAGATATTGTAGCATCCTTTGTAAGTCCAAGAATTTTATAGAATTTATCATTTTCATCAAGTTCACTTTCAAGTTCAGGATCAAATTCAACTAAAATCTTAAACGCTTCAGGTTCTGGGTTTTCTTTATAAAGCTTAACCAAAATTTCAGCTTTTTCTGTAAATAGCTTTAATAACTCATCTTTTAATTCTACAAGGTCACCCTCATCAACTAAACGCTTGATAATCAACAATGAGTAGCAATATAGAATTTGACGATGATAGAAATCAGGATTTTGTCTTAATCCGATTTCAGCATATAATGTGTCTGAATACTTTCTTTCAAGGATGAATGAAGACTCAGCTAAACCACAAATTGCACGAGCAACTTTTTCAATTTTAGCAATCTTTGCCATATTTAATGTTTGAACATAATATTCAAGTTGAGTGTAAATCGCATCAATATTAATTCTATAATATCCACGGCATTTATATACCGCTTCAAGAGGCTTAATTGCTTCTTTTGCATATTCCAATGCATTCTTGAAGAAATTCAAATATAATGGGTCAATTTGTTTTAAGTTATAGTCAGATTTTGTTTGGTTTGGACCATTTTTAATTGAATAATCAACAATTTCTTGCAATGTCATATTCTGTTGAGTAATAATTGTTTTTGTTGTTTCGCTTTCTGTTTTACTAATTAGTGATTCATTGAAAGCAATAATTCCTTCTACAGAATCCTTAAATGCAGGTTTACCAATTACGCTTGAAGGTTTAACTGGAGAAACATTAAACACTGGAACATTTCCATTTGTTGTTCTTCTTAAAATTTCACCATATACTGCATTATCTGGTTGAGCTAAATCAATTGGAGATAACCCAGCTTTGTTACCAATTGTTTGGCTGATATCAAAATTTGATAATCTTTGATAACATTTATATGCTCCACTCTTAGCACAGAAATGGATAAGGTTATTTCCGTCAACGTCAACCGCATATACTTCCTTAGTTTGTTCAAGAATACGATCTAATTGAGCAATATCATCTTCTTTAATCGCAAGCTCGAATAATAAGTTTGGATGCTCTTCTTTAATTGTTTTTAATTTGTTATATGATGCTTCAATTTCTTCTTCAATCTTACGATAATTCAAATGCTCTTTTAAATCTCTAGCAATTGTATTCTTTACGTCAAGCATATTAATTGTTTGACCAGAATAAATTAAATCGGTATATTTCTTTTCGATTTTTTTCATTATACCTTTTTGACTAGCGAATAATGAGTCGTATTTTTGGATTAATTCCATATATCTTGTTACAACACTATTAATCTCTTGGTCATTAGAAAGTTTAAGGATGAATTCAAATTGATTTGCATTGTATTCTTTTCTTGTGAATGTAATTTGACGTAAAAGGTTACGAATCTTATCACAATCTTCTTCAATGCTTCTACAATATGCATCTACACGTTTTTGAGCAGTCATCATTGCATCAAATACAGATTTAGTCATATTTAAACGATATCTACTTGGATCAAAGAAAACATCACATTTTCCTGAACGAATACTTTGATATACTAATCTCATGAATTGTTCTATTTTCATATCGTATTCTTTATACGGAACCTCAAACTCTTTGTCAAAATCTTCCGCAGCTTTTAAGTATTCACCATAAATTTTTTGGAAATATTCAAGACCTAAGTACAATGAATAATTATATTGAATACCAGTATTTCTCACATCACGCTCTTCATATAAACGGTCGATTGGTCTTACATGAATAGTTAATTGCTTATCAACCTCATCTGCATATGCGAAAATTCTACGATAGTTTACGATATTCTTATTGATTTCATTTTGCATTCTATCTTGCTTATCAAAATGCGTACTATCAATGTAATCATTGAAATCAAGATTAATATCAGATCTACCAATTGATTTCAAATCCACTGATTTAATTCTTAAATTTAAACGTTCTTTAATTTTTAAACAATCCTTACGCATGTCCCCAAGCACAACGTTAAAATCTTGAATATTATTTTTAATTCTTTGATAGAATGGATCCATAACTGTTTCATCCTTGAAGCGTTTACTATTGTTAGAAAAATGTAATTGTTCAAATGAAACGAATGGATTACCATCAATTAACATATCTAACTCTTGAATTCGAGTTTCATAATCCTCAAAGCATTCAATCAATTTGAAGTACTTTCTAGTTGGAATTAAGAAAAGATAAATGATAGTCGCAATACCAAAGATACCCGCAATCATTACCAATGGTTCCCCACAAATAATCCATAAGACGATTAACACAATTTCGAAAATAATAGAGAATACTCTAAAAAC
This sequence comes from Anaeroplasmataceae bacterium, assembly GCA_016294165.1. Classification (GTDB taxonomy): domain Bacteria; phylum Bacillota_I; class Bacilli_A; order Acholeplasmatales; family JAEDCM01; genus JAEDCM01. The sequence continues at coordinate 5,187 of JAEDCM010000006.1, read as the reverse complement.
ATATCGTCTTTTCATTACCCCTTCAACTTTTTTTAATTTTCCATCTTTCTTGTATACCCTATATGTATAGTTCGAATTAATAAACCCACCAATTTGCAGGAATATTACAAGAGCGTAGAAAACTAATGCAATAACAGCTAATACATTAAAAATCATAAACATTCTCCTCACATCAAATTGTATACTACTAGAAACTCTATTGTATCACTTTTATTATATATCATATATATGATAATTTCAATTTAAAAAACACGAAAAAAACAAAAAAAACAGCAAAAAAACACTGTTTTTAATTATAAAAGCAAAAAAACATTTATATTTTTAAAATTCTAATAAAAAAATCGATAACTATCAATTTAAAGTCATCGATATAATCAAGGCATATAAAGCCAAAACTACTAAACTAGATCCAATTGCAACATTTCTTAGCATTATCTCAACACTATCTTTTTTGGTAGTTTTTCTATCATAAATCAAGGTCACTAAAAGGCTTAAAATAATTAACAAAAGCATTACAAAACCCCAAAAAGAAAAATTTAAAATCAAAAACAATGAAAATAAAACTTGAAAATAAGATAAAATCAAAACAAACCTAACTCTAATACGATTTGTTACTAAAAACAATATGTGAAGTCCCATAATACCAGCACACATCGATAAAACCATTCCCGTAAAAAAACCATTATAGTGAATATTTAATCCCTCAAAGCCTGTATACTTACCATACAAGTTTTCAATCATATTACTATTACGATCAAATCCCGGAAGTTCATAATTCATCACAAATATATCAAAAAAATACAACAAAAATACGATTCCTTGAATGATTAGAATCAAAGATGCATAGAAACGAGGCTTGCTAATCATGTTATCACCACCTTCTATAATTCTACCACATTAGATAAAAAAAGGAAATATTGCAAAAAAATAGACAGTATGTGTTAAAATATTCTTAAACCTAATACGAAAGGAGCAATAATCATTTTTCATGATTATAAAAAAACAATGATAAAAAACGAAAACTATTTATTAAAAAACGGCATCAAAATTCCAAAGATTGGATTTGGAACTTGGCAAGTAAAGAATGGAAAAGAGGCTTATGACTCAGTTTATTGGGCACTTGAAGCAGGATACAGACATATTGACACTGCCCTTGTGTATGGAAACGAGAAAAGTGTCGGCAATGCAATCAAGGATTCTAAAATCAATCGTGAGGACTTATTTATTACAACAAAACTTCCATCGCACATTAAAACATACGATGAGGCAATTTCATGTTTTTATGAATCATTAGAAAATCTAGGAACAGATTATATTGATTTATATTTAATTCATGCCCCATGGCCTTGGAGCAACGTTGGTGAGGATTGTAAAGAAGGAAACGTTGAGGTTTGGAAAGCTATGATTCACTTATACAATTGTAAAAAAGTAAAAGCAATTGGTGTTTCTAATTTTCAACCAGATGATATCCAAAATCTAATCGATAACACCGACTTCATTCCACATGTAAATCAAATTCGCTTTTTCATTGGTAATACTCAAGAGCATATTGTTGAATATTGTAATAAGCATAACATTTTAATTGAAGCTTATTCACCTTTAGCTACTGGTGGTCTAATTAATGATCCCAAACTTTTAGAGATTGCTAATAAATATCATACTTCTGTTCCTAAACTTTGCATTAGATATTGCATTGAAAGAGGAACTCTTCCACTTCCTAAATCAGTTAATCAATCAAGAATCATTGATAATTTAGATGTAGATTTCACAATTGAAAAGTCTGATATGGAATTCCTAAATTCATTTGTAATTAAAGATGATCTTAAAAGAAAACTAAGGAGTTAACAATAAATAAAAGGCTTTAAAAAGCCTTTTTTTATTATTTTATATATCTTAAAATTCAGCATTATTTATAATTCAGAACTCATTATCAACGTAAAAAAGTTCCTATTTCTTATTTTAAATAGGAACTTTTAATCATTACCATATAAAATTAAATTTAGCAGATTCCCCATTATCAATTAATATATCTTGTCCAGTCATCGACTTATTTATTATTGTGATAAAGTATGCCCACTCTGCAATCTCTTCTACTGATGCCCATTTATTTAAAAGGGTTTCATTTAGTACATCATCATATAGTCTCTTATCATCTAAGATATGCTGATTTAATTCACAAATGACACCACCAGGTGAAATAGCATTAGTTGTTGCCCCGTATTTAGCAACCCTTTGGGCAACATTTTTCATATAAGCTACAACTCCACCCTTAGATGCAGCATATTCAGGAAACTCTGATCCTGTCCTAGCTGATGCAGATGCATTAAATAAAATACTCTTAATACTATCATTAAAACCATATTTTTCGGTAACTCTAATTGTTCCCTTTAAATTAACATCTATATCGTTTTGATTTTGAACACCAGCATTATTGATAAGTATCTCTACATCAGCAATTTCCGGAAGTTCATCATTAAAAATATCACATTCATAATGTAAATAATTCTCATCATTAATTGTCTTTGGATTAATATCTAAACCAATAACTTTATGATTTAAGCTTAAAAACTTTAAGGCAATAGCCCTTCCTATTCCTCTAGATGTACCCGTAATTAATACTTTCATTCCTTTTCACCCCGATAATCAAAATATAGCTGTCCAACATTTTCAACTCGCCATTTTTGACACATTTTATATCCAAATGGTGAAAAAACAACCTCAAATAGTAATTCTAAAATCATTCCAGTAAGCGAGCATGTCACACATTGCAGCATTGTCCAACCAAAGAAAACATGACTTACAATTAACGCAAAACAAAAATTATCCGCAAATTGTCCAATACCAGTTGATATATAGCTTCTTATCGCAAAAGTTTTAAAACTATTAGGATTTTTTTTAAGCACTAACCCTAATCCATAATTAACCACATTATTTACAATAATTGAGATTAAAAAGGCAATTGCTGAACCAAAAACGACGTACCATGTTCCACCAAATGTTTTATTAATGGCAACATTAATTATTTCTTCACTTCCATCTACATATGATTCTCCCCACGTTCCAGGAATTTTAGAGGCTAAAAAGAACAATAAGCAAATTGAAAAATTAATTAGCATTGCTAAAATAGAAATTTTGGTAGCTGCCTTAGGCCCAAAATGTTTAACGATAATATCATTAGTCAAAAAGGCTATCCAAGATACAACAATTCCACAATCAAGTGCTAGCCATGGCCATGAAATATTGATTGATTTATTTGCTAGTAGATTCATCGCAATGATTGAAATAACAAATAAAGAAAAAATAGGTGCAGGAATACTTTTTAATAAAATACTAATATCCTTGCACTCTTTCTTAAAAAATTTAATCATATAATTCTTCTCCCTGTTTTTTATTTTTTAAATGATGGTTAGGCAAGGAACATCATTCGTTTATATTATAACTTTTTTTTAAAATATTTCAACATTTTTTAACATATTAATAAAATCAAATATTAATTAATACCCATATTAGCTATTCTAAAGTTATTACTTCAACTACATCGATCACATCGCTTTTTTTAAGCACAAATGCAAAAGTGACATATTGCATATCAGCAGTTCCTATCTCAGGTTCATCAGTTCTTATAACAATATATAATTTATTATTAGCTACATAAATATTATTCAACGTTAATCTAATTGACCCAGATCCTCTAACTATTTCTTTTGAAATTACCAAAGCATTTTCTTCAAAAAATAAATCATCGTACAAGTCTCTTTTACTATTAATATCATCTTTCAAATATTCATATTGTGCTACTTCTAATAAATGGTCAAGATAAGCATCATATTCTTCTTTAGAATTAATTATTAAACTTTTATCCATTAAATTAAATAAGCCTTTTTCTACCTCATATTCTATAGCTTCTTTGTCATTAGTATAATAATCGATGTTAGGCATATAACTTTTAATGTAAGGTTTTTCCATCTTAATAGAAAAATTTTTAACAGTTGATTCCTCATTTTTAATTTGGCAAATTTTTTGATAAATATCCTCTGTAAACTGCTTTCTTTCAAAGACTATCATTAACATCTTTATCGAATCTAAATTATTAATACAAGCACCTGCAAATACATTATTAATATCATACTTTTCAATTATTCTGTTAATACTATTGCTATCTTCAAACACATATGTACACGTAACTTTTTCTACTGGATTAAAATAATAAATGTATTCTGGCTTAGTATTAGATAATTTTCTTATTCTATCTTTTTCTTTTTTTTCATATTCAAGTACAACATTGGCCATATCATTATGTTCCACTTCTTTTTTCTCGTCACATAAAGTGCATTGATAATAAATTTTACCGCTACTAGATTCTTTTACAGGTTCATTACTCCATGTATGAATATTATTAATGCACTCAAAATTAACATTTTGTTTCCAATGAAAAATAATTTCCTTAGGAAAATCATATCCTTCTGCTTGAAAAGTAATTTCAAAGGTACATACTAAACTTTTTGAGTCAATAACAGTATTAGCAGTAAATATTTTTTCATAACCTGCTGTCTTAACTTCTACTACATCTGTTTTAGCATCCCATTCTAAAACCAAGTCATCAATTGTTTCTTCATCTGCTAAATAACGTCCTTCTGCTTTACCACATCCAACTTCTGTCAGAAAATAAAACATCATTGTATTGTCTTCAGATACCCAATATTTAGATTTTATGTTACCCATGCAATTTGTTTCACCACAAGCAATAAGAGTAATGCATACAAAACAAACTACAATAAATGATGATATTCTTTTCATTTGAAATACCCCCCTATTACGCTTATATAATAACATAACTACAAGTAAGACGAAAGTAGTTTTACCATCTAATAATAAAAATTCATAAATAAAAAAATAATAAATATTGAAGCTACTTAACCAATAGGTAATCAAAAGGCACTTGGCTCGATTCTTGATTCATAAAATGCATTAAATTGATCTTCATTATAGTTGTTAGAATAAACTTCAGGACTTACACAAAAATACTCTAAAATCTTTCCTTGAGTAAACTTCAATGTTTCTGCATCTACAAGTTTTGAATCGGATTGTAAAGGTGTACTCTTATTATCTACTTTATATATTTTTGATTTTTGCTATTAGGCTTGTCAGGAATAGTCATCTTAATTAAACCATTTTCTAATGCTGGAT
>JAEDCM010000058.1 GCA_016294165.1 Anaeroplasmataceae bacterium | reverse complement strand
AAGTTTTCGACAGCTAAATCCGAGTTTTTCTTCTCTGAAATTTCAATTAAGTTACCTAATTTCTCATAATTGAATTTCATAATCTAACTCCTTCATGATTTTAAGTAATTTTTTAGTAGATTCTTCCTCTACTTTAAGTAATTCTCCTAATTCTTTACTTAATCTTGTCATTTCTTCATCAAAATTAATATTCTCATCTTTATCAATAAATTCTATGTATTGACTTGGAGATAATTCATAATCTTTTTCTCTTATCTCTTCAACGGTTGCGGAGTAACAGAATTCTGGAATATTTTCATATTCTGTGTCAAATTTATCTGTTTGCCAATTATGGATTGTTTCTACAACTTTATCCCTATCCTCTTTTGTCAATTCAATGAATTTTTTATGAATTGGAGAACCCATATTTCTTAAATCAAAGAAAATCACTTCATTTTTTCTATTTCTGTAGTTTTTTGTTTTATCATTCTTCTCAACAGTTCTTTGTAATTTATTTTTGTTTAAAACCCATAATGAAACAGAAATGTTAGTAGAATAAAATAATTTCATAGGTAAAACCATAATAGCTTCTACAACACCATTTTCAATTAATTTTTTTCTAATATTATATTCTACTCCCGAAGAATTTAATGAACCATTAGAAAGAATAAAACCAGCAGTACCATTTTCTGATAATTTAGAAAGCATATGGAGAATCCATGCATAATTAGCATTACCAGTTGGTGGAACTTCAAACCCATTCCAACGATAATCATTCACTAATTCATTTTCTTCTCTCCAATCACTAAGGTTAAATGGTGGATTCGCCATTATATAGTCAAATCGTTTTTCTTTATGTTGATCATTTGCAAAAGTATCTGCAGCTTTTTCACCTAAATCTGCTGATATTCCCCTAATTGCTAAATTCATTAAAGCTAACTTTCTTGTAGTGCCAGTTAATTCTTGACCATAAACACTAATATTTTTAGTATTTCCTTGATGACTTTCTATAAATTTTAAGGATTGGACAAACATACCTCCAGAACCACAACAAGGGTCATAGATAGTGCCATCATAAGGTTCAATTATCTCAGCAATTAAATTTACAATAGATTTTGGAGTATAAAACTCTCCTTTACCTTTCCCTTCTTTAATTGCAAATTGACTTAAGAAATATTCATAAACTCTACCAATCACATCTTGTTCATTATCTTTAGTAGTATCAATACTATTAATTACATCCAATAAAGAAGCTAATTTATTTGTTTCAAGCCCAACCCTAGTATAATAATTACTTGGCAAAGCTCCTCTTAATTTCTTATTGCTTTTCTCAATATCACTAAATGCTGTGTCCAATATTATAGAGATATCCTCTTGTTTAGCATTATCCATTATATAATTCCATCTAGCTTTTTCTGGCAAATAAAAAACATTATCCTTACTATAAAATTCAGGCTTATCCATAAATTTCTCTTGACCTTTAGCTTTTAATTTTTCTTGTTGTTGAATAAATCTATCTCCAGCATATTTTAAGAAAATTAAACCCAAAACTACATGTTTATATTCTGCAGGTTCAACTGAACCTCTAAGTTTATTACAACTTTTCCACAATTTCTCTTCCATACTCACTTCTTTAGCCATTAATCCATCCCCCTATGTCACTCATATTAGTGATACCATAACAAGATAATAATTACTAATAATTTTATATTTCATTTAATAAATAGATAATTAAATAAATAAGATTACCATAAATTGAGGATAATATGAAAATAGGATTAATATCAGACACTCACATTACTGAAAAAAGAGGAAAATTATCTGAAAAAGTATTAGACTACTTTAAAGATGCCGATTTAATACTTCATGCAGGTGATATCAGCTCACAAAAGGTTTTGGATAAATTAAACCAAATAACTCCCACAATAGCTGTTGAAGGGAACAATGATAGAACAAGAAAAATGGATTTGAAACCTTCTGAGATTATAGAAATTGATGATTTGAAAATACTATTAATTCATGGAGATAAACTTCCAGGCAGAAATTTTAAAAAATACTGTGATTTTGCACAAAAGCACAATGCAGACATTTTAATAAGTGGACACACTCATAAACCACATTGTGAAAAAATAGAAAATGTGCTTTTAATTAATCCTGGAAGCCCAAATAGCCCAATAAAAAGTGATGCATCAATTGCAATATTGACAATTGATAAAGAAAAAGAATATAAAAATAAATTAGATAAAATTAGTATTGAATTTATAAAAATAGAAAAATAAGAATAAAAATTATTAAAAAAATTAAAAAAGAGATCTAAGTAAACAACGGATTGAATATTATTTATCAAATGAATCTAACATTATTTTTAGAACTTGCTGTGCTTCAATAACATAAGCAAAACATTCTTCAGCATTGAGTTTTTTAAGTTCATTTACATGTGCTGCACGATTCCTATATTTTTTTGTGATATCATAGACCTGTGAACCATATTCATATAATGTTTCCTTAATTTCTTCATCATTTAAACCAGTGAATAACTCATTTTTGGAATATTCAATTAGTCGTGAAATATTTTTTTCATTTATTTCAGGATCATTATGTTCTATGAAACCTAATATATACGGTATTCCTCCTAAACTCCAATATTTTGGTTTTTTTACATAATAATCTTTATTTTTAGGATTCTGTGAAAGTAATGAAGTATGATACTCATTATAATTCTTATTATATTTTCCTTTTAAATAATCTATAAACCCTTTATAAAATCTTTTAGTTAATTCTCTTTCTAATGCTTTAGTGACCAATAAACATACACCAGAATAATCAATAACATCTCCTAAATCATTTAAACGATTAAATGTAATCTTTGAAGTTGTTAAAAATGTCTTTGACCTGTCTTCTAATTTATTCCAAGCAGGTTCTCCTAAATATTCAATTAGCTTTTCTTCTTCTTTTTTATAATCCTCAGTACCAATGACCTTTTTTTCAATAGAATCCCTAATTTTTATTACACACCTATCAGAAAATTCAGTCAGAATATTTTCAATTTTTTCATCAGAATATTCATTTTCAAGTTTTTTCTCATACTTCTTTTGAATATCATTAAGGGATTCATTCATCTGCTTAAATTCTATAAGAAGGTTTTTTACATTATTATCAATATCTTGGACAGTACGGTTTGTATCATGTGTTGTATCATTTATCTCATGTACAGTACTGATCATATCATGTGTTGTTCGTTGGATATCTTTTACTGCATCACAAATTTCTGGAAGATGTGCTATTAATTCAATTATTTCATCCGGACTTTTTTCTACCAAAATTGTTTCAGGACCCTTATATTCATTAAAATTATCACCAGTTTGTTTTTGTTTCTCAATCTTTTGATCTAAAAATTTCCTAGTTCTTTCTATTTGTCTAAATTTTTTATATTGAGTATTAAATTCATAACGGCAATAATATTCAAACCATATTAAAACCTCATTAAATGTTTCTAAAAATGATAACATCACTTCGCCTAATTCTTCTTCATATTTTAATGAATGAACTACCTCTTTCCTATAATTATTAATGATTAAAATAAAGTCTCGGATAGCATCTGGAATAAATTCACATTTATCAAGAAAAACTTTAAAATCAGACTTATATATGTCCTCATCAATGACTATTTTATTTCTAGCTAAAAATTCCACTAGATGTTGAGTAATACGCCCTCCCTGACTTATTAATAAAGAATTACGGTAATTGCGTCTAATATTAAACAACTCTCTAAACAATATTAATTCATTATCAATTTCAGGACCTGGACCAATATCTGGAAATGCCATATGATTATGTTTTTATTAATTCATATATAACTTTATTTATTAACTAAAATTATTAATGAACATAAAAATAAAAAAAAGTTTAAAAAATAGAAGAAATATTAAAAAATAAAAAAAGAGAAAATAGAAAAAATCAATTATTAATTAGTCATCACTGTTGCCGCCATTATAAACAGAACCTGGTGCAAAAGGATCCAACGGATGAGTTCTCATCCAATATCCACAGTTCCAGCAACGACCATCACTATCCAATGGATAACCGCAAATCGGACAAATAAGCATAATAATCACCTAAATAAATGAGCCTCTTCAAGGCAAGTATTCATCATTAAAATCATCATAGTCATAATCATCAGGACTTCCAAAATGAGCCATATATCCACATACCCAACAGTTTCCTTCGTCGTCTAATTCACTTCCGCAAGCAGGACATAAACCATACATAAAATTCCCCCTAGTTTATAACTTGAATATTTTATTTAATAATTATAATGATTATAGTTACATTTAAAGTTTTCTATATTGTTTAAG
>JAEDCM010000057.1 GCA_016294165.1 Anaeroplasmataceae bacterium | reverse complement strand
AATCTTATTTAATTATTTTAAAATTTTCACTGTCTACTTGACAAGACTCAGTTCAGTTCTAAACCCTATAATTTTATATAATTTTTTACTCTTTACCATCCCAACAATATGTACAAAGCTTGTCTTCATCAATTTCACAGGCTTTTTTTAGATCGTCAATTCTATTAAAACCTAATGAAGTAAATTTTAATTCTTTTCTGATTTCTTCAACCATTCTATTATATCTTTCACTATCTGGGTTAGCATATTCTTTTAGGATTTCTGGTGTTACATCGTGTTCTAAGCGATTAATAACCCTTCTTGTTATTAAATCCATTTCACTTGATGAGCGAGAAAAATTCAAATATTTACAACCAAAGATTAGTGGTGGGCACGCAGAACGAATGTGAACCTCTTTTGCCCCACTACGATATAGGAATTCAGTTGTTTCACGCATTTGGGTTCCTCTAACTATAGAGTCATCAATTAATAATAGTTTTTTTCCTTCAATTAAATCTTGAACAGGAATTAATTTCATTTTAGCAATCAAGTTTCTTTTTGTTTGAATAGTTGGCATAAAGCTTCTTGGCCATGTTGGCGTATACTTAATAAATGGTCTTGCAAATTCAATCCCTGATTCATTTGAATAACCAACAGCATGAGCTGTACCAGAGTCTGGAACTCCAGCGACAGAATCTACATCAATTCCATTATCTTTGTCTCTTTTTGCCATACATTTCCCACAGTTGTTACGCATTCTTTCAACTGAAATACCTTCATAACTAGAAGAAGGATAACCATAATATACCCATAAAAATGTACAAATTTTCATCTTATTTCCCGGTCTTACTAGTGTTTTTACACAATCAGTAGTTATTATGTCAATTTCACCTGGACCTAATTCCTTGTAATTAGTGTAACCTAGGTTTAAGTAAGCAAAGGCTTCAAATGATACGCAGTAGCCATCATCATTCCTTCCGATGACGGCAGGTGTTCTACCATATTTATCTCTTGCAACATAAATACCCTTATCATTCAATAACATTAAAGTTAATGATCCATCAATTGATTCTAAAGCGTATTGGATACCATCAATTAGGTTTTCTTTTTGATTTATCAGTGCCGCCACAAGCTCGGTAGGATTTATATCTCCTCCGCTCATTTCAAGAAAATGAGAATTTCCATCATCAAATAATTTCTTTTCTAACTCCAAAGAATTATTAATTTTACTAATTGTTGTTATAGCATAAGTTCCATGATGAGACTTTACTATTAATGGCTGTGGCTCATAATCGGAAATACAACCGATACCTGAATTTCCTTTCATCTCAAGAACATCATGCTCAAATTTAGTACGGAAAGGTGAATTTTCAATATTGTGAATAGAGCGATTAAATCCATTTTCACCTAAAACAGCCATACCACCACGACGTGTACCAAGGTGAGAATGATAATCGACTCCAAAGAATAAATCAAATACGCAATCCTTTTTAGATACTACTCCAAAAAAACCACTCATATTTATTACCTCCAACAAAAACATATTAATTTTACCATAAATATTTAATTTATTAAATAGGGATAAAAAAAGTTTTTTCAAATGTTATTAATTTATTATGAATTTGGAAATAATCAAGTAAGAAAATCTAAAATATAATAGAATTTTCTAATACAATAACTTTAGAAAAAATAAAAGTTAAAGAAGATAATATTTACAAATATGCAAATTTTGAAGAACTATATAAGCATCATGATAAAATTTCTATCGGACATAAAGAAAAAGATATTTCTGATCTTAATGATATTTTACTGTATTATAAAAAAAAGATATGCCCAATGCACAAAAAAGATTAAGAACATTATATTCCTAATCCTTTTAAAACAGCTTTTATATTTACAATGCAATTATTTTACTGAGATAATAAGCCTTCATGTCTTAAAGAATTTACTTATATTATCTCATTTTAATAAATTCATTAATGAAATCATAACAAAAATATTAATTTTATAATATTACTTTAATCTTATATTTTTTACTAATTAATTATTTTGTAAATAAATCAGTTAGTATTTCCCAAAGAGGAGTGATTTTTGCAAGTATAGGAACTAAGATTAGAGAAATAACACTCATTAATTTAATTAATATATCCATTGCAGGACCTGCTGTATCTTTCAATGGATCACCAACAGTATCTCCAGTAACTGTTGCTTTATGAGTATCGCTGCCTTTTCCACCGAAATTACCTTCCTCAACATATTTTTTAGCGTTATCCCATGCACCACCAGCATTTGCCATAAATACAGCTAGCATGATAGCAGAAACAAGTCCACCAACTAGAATACCTCCAAGTCCCTCAGCACCTAAGACTAAACCTACGATAATTGGTGATGTAACAGCAACAACACCTGGTAAAATCATTTCTCTAAGTGATGCTTTTGTCGAAATATCAATGCATCGGTTATAATCAGGTGTACTAACTCCCTCTAAGATTCCTGGGTCATTTTTGAATTGATCACGGATTTCTTCAACCATTTTATTTGCAGCTTTACCAACTGAAGTAATTGTTAAAGAACTGAAGAAATATGGAAGCATTGCACCAACTAATAATCCAATTAAAACTCTTGGATCATCTAATTTAATCTCAACGCCCGCTGCCTGGATAAATGAAACGATAAAAGCAAGAGAAGTTAAGGTAGCAGAACCAATACAGAATCCTTTTCCAATAGCAGCCGTAGTATTTCCAACTGAATCTAGTTTATCAGTGATTTCTCTAACACCTTCTGGTAATTCCGCCATTTGCGCAATACCACCTGCATTATCACTAATTGGACCATATCCATCAACGGAAACAGTTATACCGGCTGTTGATAACATACCAACTGCGGCTAGTGCAATACCATAGCCACCGCATGCAAAATATGAAATAGCAATTGCTATAACAAGAATTGCGATTGTTAGTGCTGTAGATTTCATACCAGAACCTAGTCCAGCAATAATATTTGTTCCATGTCCAGATTGACTTTCTTTTGCAATATTTTTAACATCATTATATTCACTAGAAGTGTATAATTCGGCAATAAATCCTACACCAATACCAGAAGCTAAACCAGCAACTACTGCTAAGATAAGTTTCCAATCCTTAACGTAGAATATTGAAACCAATACTGATGCTAATACAACAATAGCTGTTGCAATATATGTGGCAATATTTAAAGCTAAATGAGGATTTTCCCATTTTTTCATTCTAACAAAGGCAACAGCCATCACTGAAGCAATTACTCCGAATCCCGCAATAATAATTGGAAATAGAATGTAACTGATGTTTTGCTCAATTGATGTTTGGAAAGTTAACAATGCCATTGTTAAGGCTGAAAGAATAGAACCAACATATGATTCGGTTAAGTCACTACCCATACCAGCAATATCCCCAACATTATCTCCAACATTATCAGCGATTGTAGCTGGATTTCTTGGATCATCCTCAGGAATATTAGTTTCAACCTTACCAACTAAGTCAGCACCAACGTCAGCAGCTTTCGTATATATACCACCACCAACACGGGCGAATAAAGCAATCATTGAACATCCTAAGCTATATCCACTTAAAATGCTAATAGGTAAATGGATGTTTTTGCTAATCGCAAATGTTATAACAAAAATTGAAGATAAACCTAATAAACCAAAACCGGCTACTGATAAACCAAGAACACTACCACCTGTAAATGCAACATTTAAGGCACTAGACATTCCCTCATCATTAGCTTTGATGGCTGTTCTTGCATTTGCTTTTGTCGCAATAAACATTCCAATCCATCCGGCAATTGCTGAAAATAATCCACCAATAACAAAACATAAAGAAGCTTGCCATCCAACAGCCTCTGCACCTTTTAATGATGGAACAAATCCAAGCACTGCAAGTAAAATAGTTACGATAACGAAGAATGGAATAATTACTTTATACTCTCTTTTTAAGAAAGTTAAAGCTCCATTTTGGATGAATTTATGCACTTCATCCACTTTTGAATTTGTGATTTGAATTTTCGCTACTTTTCGCATTAGTATAAAAACATAACAAAGAGTAATCATAGTAGCAAAAATAACCAATAGTAGTACTGTGTACAATTCTTTTGACATAATATCTTCCTTTCTAATAATTTTTTTTATAAAATAAAGGTATCTTCTATCTTTATTATAAAATAAATATAATTTAGGTCAAGCATTTGAAAAGAAAATAATAAACAATAATTAAATAGAAATTACCCATAAATAAACTGAATTTAAGTTATAAAAATTCAATTTTTTTGCATTTTTAATCAGAAAAATGTTATAACCTGAGTTTTACAGTTGTTATGCTACAAAGTGAGATTATATATTG
>JAEDCM010000026.1 GCA_016294165.1 Anaeroplasmataceae bacterium | reverse complement strand
TGGAGGTATAAAACCTTTTAATTATTTTTTTGTCTACCTTGGAAGTATCATATCATTTCAAACTCCTTCTAAATTGCTTCATTAAGCCATTATCAGTATAAAATAAAATATAAAATATTATTAATAAAACAACTATTACACCTATATAATATCCGCCATACATATTGTTCACCAATATATTATATGTTTATTTCTGTTTTTTGTTTATAATATCATAGCGTTCCTTTAGAGCGCGCTCATAACTCGATGTTTCTTTTGGCTCATAATAGCGATGGTCTTTGATTGGATCAGGAAGATATTGTTGTAAAACCCAACCACCAGGATAATCATGAGGGTATTTATAAATAGCTTTTTTTGCCCCAATTAAATCATTATTTAAATGATCAGGTATATTTCCGCAATTATTGTTTTCATATGCCTCGATTGCTTTTGATAAAGCTTCATAAGCACTATTGGACTTTGGAGATAAGGCTAAGTCACAAATGATGACAGCTAATGGCTGTAAGCCTTCGGGATATCCCACAATTCTAAAAGCTTCATAGGCCGCAATCACTCGAGGACCAATCTGAGGATTAGCCAATCCGACATCCTCATAGGCAATAGCTATTAAACGTCTAAATAAAGATTCATAATCACCCATTTTAATTAATCTTGCAGCATAATGCAAGGCAGCATTTACATCACTTCCACGAATAGATTTATGAAGGCCACTTAAAATTTTATAATAATCTTCGCTATCCTTGTCTAGACTAAAATTTTCATTACCAATAACTTCTTTCATGTTTTCAATTGTAATATGATTATCAAATAAAGAAGCATTTTCAAGGATGTTTAATGCAAAACGTGGTTCTCCGTTTGATGCTTTAAAAATATACTCATAACAATCATCATCAATGGTAATATTATTTAAATATTCATTCAATGCTCGATTGATTAGAACTTTTATATCAGCTAATGCAAGAGGCTTAAGCTCAAAAATCAAAACGCGTGATCGAATTGCTTTATTTATGACATGATAAGGATTTTCGGTAGTTAAACCAATTATTTTTGTTTCACCACTTTCAATAAATGGAAGAAGATAATCCTGAATGTCTTTTTTAAGTCGATGAATTTCATCAATTAAAATTACAGGGGATTTAAATAAATTATTTCCTTCAATCATCTCTTTAAGCTTGGCTTTATTATCGGTTGAAGCATTAAAGATATAATCATTACTATAGTTTTGACAAATAATATTGGCAATCGTTGTTTTACCGACTCCTGGAGGTCCATAAATGATCATGCTTTGAAGCTTATTATTTTCTATCATTTTTTTGATGATTCCTTTCACCTTTTCATGGCCGATAACCTCATCAATATTTTTTGGTCGCATCTTATAAGCTAATGGCTGCATAATTTTTCACCTCTTAATCAATTATAATAAAAAAAAGTCAAAGATACAAATAAAAATAATTTAAATTCATTTATTAATTTAAAAAACTATGGTAAAATAATTCTAAATGGAGTGATTTGCTTATGTTAAATTATGTAGAAGAGATAAAAAAATTAAAAAAAGAAAAAAACGCGATTATCCTAGCTCATTATTATCAAAATAAAGAGATTCAAGAGATTGCGGATTATCTAGGAGATTCCTATAAATTGTCAGTTATTGCTAGTGAAACAGATGCCGATATCATCGTATTTTGTGGTGTTCATTTTATGGCAGAAACAGCGAAGATATTATCACCTGATAAAAAGGTATTAATTCCCGTTATGGAAGCTGGATGTTCAATGGCTAATATGATTAATGAAGTTTCACTTAGCCAATATAAAGAAAAAAATCCAGATACAAAGATTTTATGCTATGTCAATTCAACAGCAAATGTTAAAGCTTTAAGTGATTGTTGTGTGACAAGTTCAAATGCTTTAAAGATAATCGATCATTATCTAGCAGCAGGTCAAAAGATTTTATATTGTCCAGATCGTAATTTAGCTAAATATGCGATGAAACTTCGAAATGTTAAATTTGACTGTTGGGATGGTGACTGCTGTATTCACGATAGCCTAACAAGCCATATGGTTGCGAAAATGAAAAATAAACATCAAGATGCTTTAGTAGTTGTTCATCCTGAAGCTCGACTAGAGGTTTTAGAATGTGCTGATTATGTAGGTTCAACAGCTGGTATTATTGATTTTGTAAAAAAATCCGATGCTAAATCCTTTATTGTTGGTACTGAAGAAGGAATTCTTCATAAGCTTAGAAAGGATAATCCAAATAAAGAATTCTATTTATTAGATGAAGGATTAAGTTGTTATGATATGAAACTTACAACTTTAAAGGATGTTTATGAGGTTCTAAAAAATGAAAGTAATGAAGTAACAGTTGAAGAAAATATAAGAAAGAAAGCATTTGATGCTTTAGATACAATGCTTAAATTAAGTTAGAAGGGATAATTATGGAAAAAACAGAAGTATTAATTATCGGTGGAGGTCTTGCAGGATTATTTACAGCTTTAAATATTGATTCAAATATCAAGATCACAATTGTTGTTAAGGATTCAATTAATATTGCCAATAGTGAATTAGCTCAAGGTGGAATTGCCGCTGAATTATCAAAATCTGATGATGTTTTAATTAAACATATCAAAGATACATTTAGGGCAGGTGCTAATTTAAATGATGCCCTTGCCACAAAAACCTTAGTATATGAAGCCGGTGATAACATTGAAAGATTAATTGAGTTTGGTGTAGAATTTGATACCGATAATCAAGGTAATCTTTTAATGGCTCAAGAGGGTGGCCATGGAACAAGAAGAATTCTACGTGCAGGTGGCGATGCGACAGGTCGTGAGATCATGAAAGCCTTGAAAAAAAGAATTATGGAAAAAGAAAATATCAATGTTATCGAAAATGCTATGGCGATTGATTTAATCATAAAAAATGGGATTTGCCATGGGGCAACAATCATTGATCGCGAAAATAATGTATGCGATATTTTATCCGCAAAGGTTGTGGTAGCAACCGGAGGATTAGGTGCCGTATATAAAAATACAACCAATCCAAAAATTGCGACTGGTGATGGGATTGCTATGGCCTATCGTGCAGGTGCCGTATTACATGATTTAGAGTTTGTTCAATTTCATCCTACAGCCTTTTATGGTGATGGAGCAGGACAAAAATTTTTAATTTCTGAAGCTGTAAGAGGTGAAGGAGCTTTGCTTTTAAACTCTGAAGGAGAAAGATTTATGCCAAAATATCATGAATTAAAGGAATTGGCCCCAAGAGATATTGTAAGTCAAAGTATTTATCGCGAAATGTATGATACATGGAGCGATCATGTATATTTAGATATTCGCCATCAATCAAAAGAATTCTTAATGACTCGTTTTCCAACTATTTATGAAAAACTATCTCAAAACAACATTTTTATGGAGAAAGATTTAATTCCAGTAGCTCCTGTTGAGCATTTTTCATGCGGTGGAATAATGATTAACATTTGTGGACAAACAACTATTCCCAATCTATATGCATGCGGTGAATGTGCATATTCTGGCGTTCACGGAGCTAACCGTCTTGCCAGCAATAGCTTACTTGAATGTGTAGTTTTCGGACATCGTATTGCGGATGATATCAATTCATCAGAACTAAAAATCGAAGAATGTGAATTGCCAGCTCATAAACCAACAATTAAACATTATGAATTTAAGAGTGTTCGTGTAGAAATCCGCGATGTAATGGAAAAATATGTTGGAATCGTTCGAACAAAAGATGGTTTGGATATTGCCTATAAGATTATTAATCGACATTATAAGAATTTAAGCAAAACCTTAGTTCATAGTCATTATTATTATGAAACCTTAAATATGGCCACAACTGCTAAATTAATTATTGAAGCGGCGATGGCTAGAAAAGAATCAATTGGATGTCATTATCGTGTAGATTAGGAGAAATTTTTATGAATATAGACAAGTTTTTATTAGATGCCCTTAATGAAGATATGCCACAAGGTGATATCACAACTGACAATATATTTGATGACAATCATCAATCAAATGCAAGCTTCATTGCCAAAGAGGATGGTATTTTATCCGGTATTGATATTTGTTTAAGAGTATTTCAATTGCTTGGTGATGATTTTACCTTTACGAAGTTTAAAAATGATGGTGATGAATTAAAAAAGGGTGATATTATTGCCAAAATTAATGGGTCAACTAAAATAATATTAAAGGGTGAAAGAGTAGCCTTAAATATGCTTCAATATATGAGTGGTATTGCCACTATTACTAATGTTTATGTTAAACATATGGTTGGTAATACCAAGCTATTAGATACTCGTAAAACAACTCCAAACCTTCGATATTTTGCAAAAAAAGCTGTTAAAGATGGAAAAGGGACTAATCACCGCTACAGCTTATCTGATATGGTAATGCTTAAAGACAATCATATCATGGCTAAGGGAGGCATCACTAATGCAGTTAAAGCCATTAAACCTTTAGTTAACACAAAAATTGAAGTAGAAGTTGAAACCATTGAGCAATTTAAGGAAGCTTTAAATACGGAATGCGATATTATTATGCTTGATAATATGAATAATGAGATGATGCGAGAATGCGTTTTATTAAATAATGGTAAAAAGGAATTAGAAGCCAGTGGAAATATGACGCTTGAAAGACTACATGATGTTTGCTTAACTGGTGTGGATTATATTTCGGTAGGAGCTATCACTCATTCCTTTAAAGCTTTAGATATTTCTTTAAAGTTTTAGTTTTCCACCAATAAATCCTCCTGCATAACTTGCAAAAATACATATGATTGCTTTTATATAAAAGATGCTTGAAAAATCATAATTAATAAGCATAATGATTATAAATGGAAATAATGAGTATATAAGGCCATATAATGGGCCTTTTTTTTGCATTATTAATCCTGAAAAAAAGCCAATTAAAAAGAAATATAATATAAAAAAGATAATTGAAATAATATAGACATCCTTATAGGTTCTTGGATCAAACAATAACAAATATGAGGAGATAAGTAAAGATATAATAATCGAAGGGAAAAAATAAATTTTAAATATTTTCATTAAAGATCACGTCCATTAAATTCTATTTATTTAGCATAGTATTTATGATAGCTTTTTAATAAAAATAATAAGTACAATATTCCAAGTAAAAAAATTGATAGATAAAGATTAGAATTTAAAAAGCCTACCGTCAAAAATCCCAAAAAATAGAGCATTCCAAGTGAAATAAATAGTTTGTAATCGAGTTTAAAATTTAGATTTTTTTTGATTTCCTCATAGCTTAAGATAAAATTAAAAATTAAACTGATTAATAAAGCATAGCCTAAACCAAAAATATTAATATCCGGATTAATTGATAAGATATAGATAAGTAATAAGCGAATAATTGATGACATAATGGAAATCTTAACTAAAGAAAAAGTGTTTTTACTAATAACTAAAATGCCATTTAAAGTGATTAATAAATAGTATAAAACAAATAAAACAGAAATATTTTTCGACATTAAATATCCGCTACTATTATCAAAAAGAATGATCAAAAGCTCTTTAGAATAAAAGTAGATGATAATCATTAAAAAACTTGAGAAAAAGAAATTAATCCCCAAAGTTAGATTAATAATTTTATTTGATTTTTGATAGTCTTTTTTAAAGATAGAATCAGTTAAATTAGGGAAAATTCCTTGAAAAATTGCCATAGAAACAAAGGTTAAAAGGGTTAATAATGATAAAGCATAGCCATTAAAAATACCAAAGCTTTCATTGATAATTTTCGAACTTAATCCGATTTTTTTTAGAGCTAAGGAATAAATTAGGGGCTCTAAAAATAAAGAAATTGAAGAAATGATTTTAGAAGAAAAAATGGGAAATGATATATTTAATATTCGTTTATAATCATTATCATTTTTAATATATGGTTTATTAAATTTTGTTATTTTTGATATCTCGTAAACCAAATAAAAAAAGGAAAAGCCTTCACCAATTGATAAAGATATAAGTGTAAAAAATACGGCATGTAAGATTGAAAAGCGAATAAAATATAAGCCCAAAGCTAACGAAAAAATTATTCTAATTATTTGTTCATATAGTTGGGATTTAGCAATAATATCTAACCTTTTTATTCCCGATAAATAGCCCTTTAAAATTCCTCCAAGGCTGACAAAAACAATTAAGGGAATACTTGTTAAAAATAAAATTTTTAAGCTCTCTTCCCCCAAGGATTTGGCGATTACTGGCGATGAAATAAGCAGGATAATTGATAAGGCTAAAATGATAAAAATACTGATTTTAATCGATTTAATAATGATGGATTTTAAAGGCTTATCAAGAATTAGCTGATCACTTACAAGTTTAGAAATTGATTCTTTTAATCCAAATGAGGAAAGATTTGTAAAGAGCATTATGGTTGGATATGCTAAAATATATAGGCTAATTCCTTCTTGTCCAAGAATTCGGGTAAGAAAAATTTTATTAAATAATCCTAATGCTTTGACCAAAAAACCAGAGGAAATAAGTAAAAAAATATTATAAATGAGGGTTTTTTTATTCATTTTTAATCACCGATAAAAAATATATGGTGTTTTTTTAAAAAAAATACACAAAAGGTATTAGAATATTATAAAAAAAATTGTATAATAAAGAGAGTATGGAGGAATTAAATTATGGATTTAAAAGATTATGTAGCAAGTGTTGCGGATTTTCCAATTGAAGGGATTTTATTTAGAGATATCACACCATTATTAGGAGATAAAGATGCATTTAAAGAAACTGTAAAGCAAATTTGTGATTTTGCTAAAGAGATAAATGCCGAGATTGTTGTTGGGCCAGAGGCAAGAGGATTCATTTTTGGATGTCCAGTTGCTTATGGTTTGGACTTAGGATTTGTTCCTATTAGAAAGCCACATAAATTACCAAGAGAGGAAGTAACTGAATCATATGACCTTGAATATGGTAAAAATACATTATGCATTCATGCGGATGCGATTAAGCCTGGTCAAAGAGTATTGATTGTTGACGACCTACTTGCAACCGGTGGTACAATGAAGGCCGCATGTAATCTAATTGAAAAATTAGGTGGAGTTGTGGCAGGAATTGCCTTTGTAATTGAATTAGAAGATTTAAAAGGAAGAGATGTACTTAAGGGATATCCAGTACATAGCATTATAAAATACTAAAAAATAAGGGGGGTCATTATGATTTCAAGAATTACAATTGAAATAGTATTGGAAAAAGTTAAAACCTACATTAAAAGAGAATCTGATCTTGAAATGTTAAAAAGTGCATATAACTATGCTTTCTTGCATCATAATGGTCAATATCGAAAAAGTGGAGAGCCATATATTATTCATCCATTAGAGGTTTGTTATATTTTGGCTGATTTAGAGGTTGGACCAAATACCCTTGCGGCTGCTCTTTTGCATGATGTTGTTGAGGATACTGAAACATCACTTTATGATGTAAGTGCTAACTTCAATCCTGATATCGCCTCAATGGTTGATGGTGTAACAAAGATTAATAAGTTGAAATTTGATTCAAATGAAAAATTCTTAGCGGAGAATCATCAAAAAATGTTGTTAGCGATGGCTAAGGATATTCGTGTAATTTTAATTAAATTAGCTGATCGTTTGCACAATATGCGTACCTTAGATTCGATGAAAAGAGAGGCGCAGATTAGAATTGCCAACGAGACCTTAGAAATTTATGCACCATTAGCACATAAACTAGGAATGTTTAGAATTAAAGCTGAATTAGAGGACCGAAGCCTAAGGTATCAAAATCCAATGGAATACTATAATATCACAAGGCTTATCAAAAATAAAAAAATTGAACGTGAGCACTTTATTGAGGATATGATTAGTGGAATTGAGGAACACTTTAAAGCCATCAATTTGACTAATTATCAAATAAAAGGTCGAATTAAAAATATTTATAGCATCTATAAAAAAATGGTTAACAATAATAAGGATTTTTCGGAAATTTATGATTTATTAGCCATTAGAATAATTGTTGATAAGGTTGAAACCTGTTATCAAGCTTTAGGAATTATTCATGCCCATTATGTGCCAATTCCAAAGCGTTTTAAGGACTATATTGCAGTACCTAAGCCAAACTTATATCAATCATTACATACAACGGTTGTTGGAGTAAAGGGTGAAATATTTGAGGTTCAAATAAGAACAAAAGAGATGGATGAGGTCGCAGAGGTAGGTATCGCTGCGCACTGGGCATATAAAGAGAATCGAGAATATTCACGCGAAAAGGAACAATTTGAAATTGCTTCTAAGTTAAAATGGTATGGAGAGCTATTGAAATATTCTTCTGAAAGGGAAAACAAAACAGCTAGTGAATTTGTTGATCAAATTAAAGGTGATATTCTTGATGCTAATGTTTATGTATTTACACCAAAAGGTGAGGTTGTAGCCTTACCAAAGGGAGCTACACCATTGGATTTTGCCTATAAGATTCATACTGATGTTGGAAATAAAACAACAGGAGCGATTGTTAATAATCGTATTGTTCCCCTTGAGTATGAATTAAATACGGGAGATATCGTTAACATTAAGACTTCCAAACAAGCCTTTGGTCCAAGTGAGGATTGGTTGAAACTTGTTAAAACAAATCATGCTAAGAATAAGATTAAGGGATTTTTAAATAAACAAAATCGTGATATCTTAATCAGTGATGGAAAAAATGATTTAGACCGCGAATTAGTTGCTCAAAAAATAACTGAAACTCTTACTGATGACTTTGTTAAACAACATTTTAGTAAAAATCAAATATATAATGTTGAAGATTTATATGTTGAAATTGGTAAGAAGATTATTAGTGCCAAAACGGTTGCGAATAAATTAGCTGGTGTTGAGATTAGCACTGATGAATCATTAAAAAAGCAAATGGAAAAGAATACGCGTTTACTTACAACAAATAGCGAAACTGGTATTGTTGTTGAAGGATTGCCAAATCCACAAATCAGACTTGGAAATTGTTGTAATCCAATTCCTGGTGATGAGGTCATGGGATATGTTTCCAAGGGTAATGGAATTATTGTTCATACAAAGGACTGTAATAATATGGCTGATTTAGGAAATGAAAGATTCCTTGATGTTTATTGGGCAAGCAATATTACAAGAAAATATCCATGCCGTATTAAAATTACCGCATCTAATAAAAATAATGTTTTTGGAGACATTATTAATACAATTAATGCTTCAAGCCTATCAATAATTTCCGTTAATGCTAATCAAACAAATGATTTTGCGTTAATTGTTAAGCTAAAGTTGTTTACCGCTAACACCATTGAATTAGATAAATTAATTGTTAATTTAAAGAAAATTAGTGATGTATATCAAATTGAAAGGGATAATAAATAATGAGAGTTGTACTTCAAAGAGTTAAGCATGCAAGTGTTAGTGTTGATAATAAATTGATTAATAAAATTGCTAATGGCTATTTATTATTAGTTGCTTTTAAATATGATGATACATTGGATAATTGCCGTTTAATGGCTAAAAAAATCGCAAATTTAAGAGTTTTTGAGGATAGTGAAGGAAAACTTAATTGTGACCTAAAAAGTGTTAATGGAGCCATTTTATCGATTTCTCAATTTACGTTATATGGTGATACAAAAAAAGGAAATCGCCCATCATTTGTTTTAAGTGCCAAATCTGATGTAGCTAGACCATTATATGATGCTTTTAATGATATGTTAAAGGAATATGACATTGATGTATATGGTGGTACCTTTGGTGAGCATATGGAAATTGATTTATGCAATGATGGACCAGTCACAATTATATTAGAAAACTAAGGGGGATAAGAATGAAGGGTTTAGTTTTATTAAATGATGGATTTGAGGATACTGAATTAATCGCAACAATCGATGTTTTAAAAAGAGGGAAGTTTAGCATTACTCTTGCGAGCATGAAAGAAGATTTAATGATAAATTCTCAATATAATGTTTTAATCAAGGCTGATGAATTGATTAAAAACATTAATTTAGATGATTATGATTTTTTAATGATTCCTGGTGGTAAAGCGGTTGTGAATTATTTATCAAAGGATGAAAGAGTTTTTGAAATCATTCATTATTTTGCAAATAAGAAGTTGGTTTGTGCTATTTGTGCCGCTCCATCAATTATTGGTAAATTAGGATATTTTAAAGATATAGAATATACTGTTTTTCCGGGATTTGAAGAAGGAATTGAGGGAATTCATAAAAATCAAGGAGTAGTCGTTTCTGATAAATTTATTACGGCAAAGAGCATGTATTATTCTATTGAATTTGCCTTAGCAATCTATGAATACTTTATGGGAAAAGAGTGTAAAAACCAGCTATTAAAGCAATTAATGGCTTAAAAGGAGCGATTTTATGTCAAATAAAAAACTATTTTTTTCAATAGTTATCTTTTTAATTGCAAATTTAATAATGACATATTTTTTAACTGCTCAAACCTTTAATAGATTTATTATTTCCTTTAATCGAACATTTAGTGGAGAGGTTATGTCAATCTTAGGTAATCTTTCAATTTTAAGCTTGATTCTTATCTTCATTTTTATGTTTGTAAAAAGAAGTGATAAAAGAGTTTTAACAATGGGGATTGCGACCTTAATTCTTGGAATTATTATTTATGCATTAAGAGTATATACAAAATACTATCTAGCGTTCTTTTCATTTAGAACCTTGAGTGTATTTCGAAATCCCGCCGCTAATCTTGGAATGAGTATTGCTTTAGAAACTTTTAAGGATTTCTTTGTTTCTTTTAGCTTTTTACTATTAGTACCGGGGATTGGTTTTATTGTTTATGCCTATTTTTTAAGGAGGCAGAACTATCATTATTCATGGAATAATTCCATTAAAAGTATTAAATACCGAATAGGTTTTATTATTTTATGTATGTTATTTTCCTATTCATCAATTTTATCATTTGTGAAAAAGGCAGAGAAAAATTGGATTTATAATAGTGATCTACCGCATTATGGTGTTATGAACGCAGGAGTTTATAACTATTATTTTTATGAGCTTTTTGGAGCTGATTTTAGATATGATTATAAAGAATATATGTCAAAGGATGAAATAAGTGATAAAATTTTAGAATTCAATAGAGCAAATGAAGGATTTGTAAATATTTATCAAGAAACTACTGATTTATCATATGGAAAAGGATTATTTAAAAATAAGAATTTATACATTCTTCAATTAGAAAGTATTAATAACTTTGTCATTGATTTAGAGGTAAATGGGATTAAGGTCATGCCATTTTTAAGCAATTTTATAAAGAATGATTCAAATCTATATTATTTTGAAAATATGTATAGCAATGTTGGTCAAGGAAATACAGCTGATGCAGAACTATCAGTTATGTGTGGAGTAAATCCTAATGGATATAGTACTCTTCACTGGGAATATGAAGATAATGATTTTAAATTCTCAAGCCTACCTTATTTATTTAAGAATCGTTATGAAAATAGCGTAGCTTATTCATTCCATGGTGATACTGAAGAGTTTTATAATCGTACGCCTGTTCATGAACAAATGTTTGGTTTTGATGAATATTATTCCTTAGAGGATTATTTAAAAATGCATAAAAATGAACATAAGGATCCCAATAGTTTTATTCAAGGTTGGGTTAAGGATGATGTGATGATTAAATGGGCGGATGAAATATTATCTGATAAAGAACAATATTTAGCCTTTAATATTATGACTGTTTCCCATACTCCATATGTTGGAAATCCGCTTGAAAACTCATTTAATTGGAAAGTGGATAGTAAGCTATTACATCGTTATTTAAGTTATATGCGTTATGTAGATAATTATTTAGAATTGTTTTTTAATAGTATAAAAGAAGATACTGACACATTATTTGTCATCTATTCTGATCATGGTTCTGGTTTATATGGAGCACCACTTGAGGAGCTATATGGAGATATTGATTATATGCAGGAATTTAAATATATGATGCAGGTTCCGGCGATGATTTATGATCCAAGTGGAACCTTAAATACCTTTACTGGTGGAAATATGATGCAACCATTACTTCGAAATCAAATTGATCTATATACAACAATTATTTCGTTAATGGATTTAGAAACTCCAGATATCGTTTTAGGATTAAATGCCTTAACCGATGAAAGGACATTTGCCTACAATCCTACTAATTTCTGTGTTTTTACTGATGATTATATTTATTCAGTTAAAGATAATAGTGCAAAATATTATGATTACTATGATAAAAGTCTTGCAAAAGAAGAAATAAAAAAAATTAAAAGATATAAGCTTTATATTGAGGTTGCGATAAGACATAATCTATTTGAATTAAAAAGGTGATTAATTTCATCTTTTTTTACATTATATGATAAAAAAACAGATAAATTATAGAGTATATTTTTTGAAGGTGTCTTTTGTGAAAATGATTAAGAAAGAACTTCTAGATAGATTTGATGAAACGATTAATAATGGTTATATTTGCCCATTTATCAAATGAAAATTAATCATTTTGTTAACTTTCGATCGAGTTTCGTTTAGAGTTCGATACACTTAAGAATGTGATGAAAATGGTAGACCATTAAAAGCATATGGATCTATAGCAATTGTAATAGATGAGAAATAGTATATTTGATATTACATGGAAATTGTAATACCTATTTTTTGTTTTAAATTATATTTATTGACATAATTTATTATATATAATATAATATCTTTAAACTGTTGAAAAAAAGAAGCTAGTAATATTTTATCAAAGAGAGTTCTTATTTGGTGAAAGAGAACATAAAATACCTAGTGGGACATTTTGGAAGGCTTTTCTGAATTTAAAGTAGGTAAAGACGTATTTCTGCGTTAAAGAAATAAGGGCTAGATTATTCTAGAACTAAGGTGGCACCGCGATTATTCGTCCTTAGATTTTTTTCTAAGGGCGTTTTTTTTAAGGAGATGAAAACATGTTACCAACGTATGAGCCAATGCCTGTTGTTGATATAGGTGATTGTTATCTAAGAACAGTCAAGGTAAGCGATTATAAAGATATGTTTGAATATGGAAGTGATCCTGAAGTTACCAAATATTTATCATGGGGTCCATTTAGGTATCCAAAAGAGGCCAAATTATCAATTGAAAGATATAATTTGCCAAGGGTTCAAAAGGGATTACCAATTGGATATGCTATCATTCATAAAAAAGATCATAAAATGATTGGAATGATTGAATATCATACGATATGTCACACAAGTCATGTTGGAGAAATCGGATATGTTTTAAACAGAAAATATCAGGGCTTAGGAATTATGAGTAGAGCGCTAATTAAAATGATTGAGGTCGGATTTAATTATTTAAATTTAAATCGAATTGAAATTAGACATACCGACTTTAATATTGCTAGTAAAAAAGTGATTTTAAAAGCTGATTTTAGATTTGAAGGTATTCAAAGAGAAAAAATATTTGATATAAAACATAATAAATATCGAGATGTTTACTGTTATGCAATCTTAAAGAATGAATATAGAAGAGGAGAATTAAAATGGCAATTACAAAAGTAAAAGGAACATATGATTCATTTGATGAATTACAAAAAAAATACCAAGCTTTAGAAGAAAAGATTAGAATGGTATGTCATATTTTTAATTATGATGAAATCAAGACACCAATCATGGAATATTCTGAATTATTCCACCGAACTGTTGGTGAAACATCTGATTTAGTAAAAAAGGAAACTTATGATTTTTTAGATCGTGGAGATCGTAGTGTAACTTTAAGACCAGAAGGAACAGCCGGAGTTGTTAGAAGCTATATAGAAAATAAGATGTATGCTAATAATTCGATTTCTAAGCTGTTTTATATTGGTCCGATGTTTAGATATGAAAGGCCACAAAAAGGAAGATATCGTCAATTTCATCAATTTGGAGTTGAAGCCTTTGGATCAAGTGATCCACTTATGGATGCGGAGGTTATCAGCCTTGCGGTTACAATCATTAAAGCCTTTGCATTAAAAGGCATTAAAGTTCACTTAAACTCTTTAGGAGATGAAGAATCTAGAGAAAATTATCGTCGAGCATTAGTTGAACACTTCAGTAAATATCGCGAAACCTTATGTGAAGACTGCAAAATGCGTTTAGAAAAGAATCCATTAAGAATTCTTGATTGTAAGGTTGATAAAGAAAAAGAAGCGTTTAAAAACGTTCCAAATATCTATGATTATTTAAGTCCTTCTTCTAAAGAACGCTTTGATAAAGTAATTTCATATTTAAAAGCGATGAATATTGATTATATTATTGACCCAATGCTTGTAAGAGGATTAGATTACTATACACATACAATTTTTGAAATTGAAGCTAATATTGAAGGGTTTGGAGCTCAAAATATTATGTGTGGTGGCGGAAGATATGACAACCTAGTTAGTGATTTAGGTGGGCCACAAACTCCAGGAATGGGATTTGCCTTTGGTTTAGAGAGATTGCTTGCGGCTGTTGAAGCTTCAGGAAGAACGCTATACAAGAAAAGAGGAATTCATCTATTTATCATCACATTAGGCGATAATGCTAAAGCCGAAGGAATGCGTCTATTGAATGATATGCGCTTTGGTGGATTAATCACGGAAATTGATTATAAAAATGGAAATTTAAAACAGCAATTTAAAGCTAGTGAAAAATATGATCCACAATATATTGCAATTTTAGGTGAGGATGAATTAAAGAATAACACTATTAATTTAAAAATTAAAGCGACAAATGAACAACATACAATTTATTTAGATGATTTATATGATTACATCGTAAATGATATCAATAATCGTATGAGTAATTATTCATGCGGTGGATCATGCAGTGGGTCTTGTGACTCATGCGGATGCGATGGATCATGCGAGGAGGAATAATACTATGAACAGAACACATCATAATGGCGTATTAAGAATCGAAAACGTCGGAGAAATCGTTGAATTAAAAGGTTGGGTTAGTAAAAAACGTAATCTTGGAGGATTAATTTTTATCGATTTAAGAGATAAAACTGGAATCACTCAATTAGTTGTAAGACCGGATAATAAAAATTATGAAATAGCTGAGAGTTTAAAAAATGAATATGTTATCTATGTTAAAGGTACTGTTTTAGAACGTGAAAGTAAAAACAAAGACCTTAAAACTGGGGAAATTGAAATTGATGTCTTAGATTTAGAAATCCTAAATACAGCTAAGCAACCGCCAATTATTATTGCGGATAAAACGGATGCCTTAGAGGATACTAGATTAAAATATCGTTATCTTGATTTAAGACGACCAATCATGCAAAATTATCTAATTATGAAATCTAAGATTACTAATGCTATAAGAGAATACCTAGTAAGTCAAGAATTCTTAGAATTAGAAACACCAATTTTGGCAAAATCAACACCCGAAGGAGCTAGAGACTTCTTAGTTCCATCAAGATTATATGAAGGTGAATTTTATGCTTTACCACAATCTCCACAAATCTTTAAACAATTATATATGATTAGTGGATTAGAAAGATATTTTCAGATTGCTAAATGCTTTAGAGATGAGGATTTAAGAGCAGACCGTCAATTAGAATTTAATCAAATTGACATTGAAACATCATTCCTAACTGATCGTGAAATTCAAGAAATCATTGAAGGAATGTTTAAATATTTATTTAAAAAGGTTTTAAATGTTGAATTAGAGACACCTTTTACTCGCTTAACTTATAATGAAGCGATGAATACTTATGGTAGTGATAAACCAGATTTACGCTTTGATATGAAGCTTATTGATGTAAAGGAATTATTTAATACTGTTCCATTTATGTATGAAAATGAAGCAGTAAAAGCTATTGTGGCTAATAATGCTACAGGATATACTCGTAAGCAATTAGATGAATTTACTAGAATCATGAAAGTAAATCATGCTAAAGGACTAGCCTATCTTAAATATGAAAACAACGAAATCACTGGATCATTTGTTAAATTCCTAGATGATGCAAAAAAAGAAGAAGTTATCAAAACTTTAAATCTTAAGGATAAGGACATGGTATTTGTTATTAGTGATAAATTAAATATTACAAATGCTGCCTTAGGTGCTTTAAGAAAGCTAATTGCGAAGGATCAAAATTTATGTAACCCTGATGTCTTCAAGTTCTTATGGGTTACTGATTTTCCAATTTTTGAATACAATTCGGATTTAGGAAAATATGAATTTACCACAAATCCATTTAGCTCACCTAAAAAGGAATGCATTCCTTTACTAGAAACTGAACCAGAAAACTGCTATGCAGATGCTTATGATGTTGTCTTAAATGGTTATGAATTAGGTAGTGGTTCATTACGTATTTACAACCAAGATTTACAAGCAAGAATCTTCAAATGCATTGGTTTAAGTGAAGAAGAGGCAAAGGATCGCTTTGGATTCTTTATTGAAGCTTTAAAATATGGAACTCCACCTCATGGAGGTATTGGATTAGGGTTAGAAAGAATTGTCATGTGTATGACAAAAACCGATAACATTCGTGATGTAATTGCTTTCCCTAAAACATTAAGCGCTCGCGATTTAATGTGTGATTCTCCATCAACAGTTGATGATATTCAATTAAAGGACGTTCATATTAAAATTGAAAAATAGATTTGATCGCTTAATGCTAGCAATAGGTAATGATGCAATATTTAATAGCTTAAATGATAAATGTGTAGCCATTATCGGAATTGGTGGAGTAGGTGGTTATGCATGCGAAGCCATTGCTAGAAGCAATATTGGGAAAATCGTCATTATGGATTTTGATAAGGTGGATATTACAAATATCAATCGTCAAATCATTGCCTTAGATTCAACAGTTGGAAAATATAAGGTTGATGTGATGAAAGAAAGGCTATTAGATATTAATCCTAATTTAGAGGTTATTGCCCTAAAGGAATTTTATAATGATGAAACAAAAGAATTAATTTTTAAGGAAAATCCGGATTTTATCATTGATGCCTTTGATACAATCAGTGGAAAAATTGATCTAATTAATGAATGCTTAAATAGAAAAATTAAATGTATATCATCGATGGGAATGGCTAATCGCTTTGACCCATCAATGATTAAAATTATGAAGCTAGAAAATACCTTAAATGATCCAGTAGCTCGTATTTTAAGGCCTAAATTCAAGGGGAAAAAGGTTATGGTGGTATCTTCCTTAGAACAACCTAAAAAAATAGCGGATCGGGTTTTATCTTCAACAGCATTTGTGCCAAGTGTGGCTGGATTATATCTAGCAAGCTATGTTATTAATACATTATTAAAGGGATGAGAATTATGAGAGAAGATTATATTTCATGGGATACCTATTTTATGGGAGTTGCTTTACTTTCTGCTAAAAGAAGTAAGGATCCATATACCCAAGTAGGTGCATGTATTGTTAATACGGATAAGCGAATCGTGGGAATTGGATATAATGGATTTCCTAAAGGGTGTGAGGATAATATCTATCCTTGGGAGCGAAATGGCGAATTTTTAGACACAAAATATCCATATGTTGTGCATGCAGAGGTGAATGCTATCCTAAATTCCACTACCCCGCTTAAGGATGCAACATTATATGTCAGCTTGTTTCCATGCAATGAATGTGCGAAGGTCATCATTCAAAGTGGAATAAAAGAAATCGTTTATATGTCTGATAAATATAATGGAACTCCAAGTGATATCGCCAGCAAAAGAATGCTAGAGAGCGCTGGAGTAAAGTGTCGTAAAATAAAAATGATTGAGGTAAACATTAATGATTAAGCTTTTAAAAGAATATCGAGTATTCTTGATTGCTTATCTACCTTTATATATTGTATTAATGTTGGCGTTAACCGTTAAAACTAACTATATGATTGATGTTCCAGGGGAAATTAATCCCGTTAATGCAGTAATTGAAATTGATAGCCAAAACACTCAAAAGGGATCATTTAATACAACAAGTGTTTGGGAAATTAAGCAAGGAACCTTATTTCAAAGATTATTTTTTGAAAGAATTCCGCAGGCAGAGGTTTATCCTACACCTGAATATGTAATTTCCTTAAGTGATATTGATTATTCTAAACAAGGTAGTATTTCCAAGGATGTTAGTATTACAGCTTCCATTATCAATGGATTTAAGGCTGCTGGGAAGAATATTACTTATCATTATGAAGGTAAATATGTTTATAGTATAACAAAGGATACGAAGGGTTTAAAAATAGGGGATATTATCGTAGCGGAAAATGGAACTTTAGCTTATAATATATTAATTGATTATCGTGATGGAAAAACAACAGAATTTGAAATTATTCGCGATGGAAAGAAAATTACAGTATCACCTGAATCAGTAACTGGTACAGCTTTATATTATGATTATTATGTTATTGATAGTAGTGAAATTGAATTTAGAATTAATTCTTCAAATACCGAAGGACCATCTGGAGGATTATTACAAAGCTTAGCGGTATATAATATGCTTACTGAGTTTGATTATACCTACGGATATAAGATTGCTGGGACTGGGACTATTGATATAAATGGAAATGTTGGGGCCATAGGAGCTGTAAAGGAAAAAATCTATACTGCCCACTATAATAAGGTTAAAATATTTTTTGTTCCAGAGGATAACTATGATGAGGCTTATAGCGCCTATAAAAATTTAAAAACGGATATGAAATTAATTAGTGTTAGCACTCTAAATGATGCGATATCTTATTTGGAGGGACTAAAATGAAATTTTATTCAAATTATAAAAATGATAAATTGAAATTTGATGACTTAAAGATTAATACGATTATCAATCTAAAGGCATATTTAGCAGGATTATTTTTTACCGCTCTTATATTTTCGCTTTATTATGCGGTTTTAATAAATCTGATGATATTTAATTTTTGGCATGATTATTTAATTTTTGGAATGGTTAATTTAACAATCATAGCATATTATTTTATGCTTTATTTTAAAGATAAAGCACTAATAAATTATGATGAAAGACTAAAGAATTTGACATTATATCGAATACGAATTATTGATACCTTGTTTTTTGGAGTAGTCTTAATGATTATTTTTATAATTGTAAAACAGTTTAATTGGTGGTGAGAATAAATGATAAATATTATTATTGGAATTACAATAATCGTTTTAGGGATTATTTTAGATCAAGTTGTTAAATTAATTATTGCATCTAATATGAATCTTAAGGAATCAATTCAGGTTCTTGGCGATTTCTTTAAAATAACCTATGTGAAAAATGATGGAGCAGCTTTTTCAAGCTTTGCGGGAAATAAGGGCTTTTTAATCTTTATTACGATTGTCGCACTAGTAATATTTGGTTATTTATTCAAAAGCGTTGATTTTAAGAAGAAAAAGCTTTTTTCACTAGGAATTTCATTTATGATTTCTGGGGCAATTGGAAACTTCATTGATCGAATTTTCCGTGGTGAAGTGGTTGATATGTTTGATTTTGTTATTTTTGGATGGGATTTTGCAGTATTTAATGTTGCGGATATCTTTTTAACTGTTGGAGTTGGACTACTAGCAATCGATGTTTTATTTTTTAGCGAAAAGGAAATGATTAAGGAAATATATGATAAGGAGGATTTTGATGAAGGAATTGATCGAGATAATAGTAACGAAGGATAAAGAAAATGAAAGAATCGATAAATTAATTAGTGATGAAACCGAATTATCACGTATGAAGGCAAAGGAATTAATTGAATCTAAGGCTATTTATATTAAAGATAAAGAAATTAAACCAAATTATCGTGTTAAGGAAAATGATTTTATAATTGTAGAAGTTCCAGATGATGAGGTATATGAAATAGAACCAGTATTTATGGATTTAGATATCGTTTATGAGGATGACGATTGCTTAGTTGTTAATAAGCCAAGTGGACTAGTTGTTCATCCATCATCAACATCTAAAGAACCAACTTTAGTTCATGGATTGATGGCCCAAATCAAAAACTTAAGTGGAATTAATGGAATTATGCGTCCAGGAATCGTTCATCGTATTGATAAGGACACATCTGGCTTATTGATGGTTGCTAAAAGTGATTTAGCTCATAATTCATTGGTTAATCAATTAGTAGAAAAAACAACAACTAGAAAATATATTGCGTTAGTATATGGTGAATTTGAGCATACTAATGGTAAGATCACAGCCCCAATTGGAAGAGATCCTAACGATCGAAAAAAAATGGCAGTTGTGGAAAATGGAAAGCACGCCATTACTCATTTTAAAGTGTTAGAAAAGTATGATGGCTTTAGTTTAATTGAATGTCGTCTAGAAACTGGAAGAACTCATCAAATTAGAGTTCATATGAAATATATTGGTCATCCACTGGTTGGTGATCCATTATATGGTCCAAAAAAGATTATTGGTGATCATGGACAATTTTTACATGCTAAAATTATTGGTTTTAAACATCCAAAGACCAATGAATATTTAGAATTTGATTCAGAATTACCAGATTATTTTATAAATGCTATCGAGGAGTTGAGAAAAAATGGAAAGATTTCTTAATACAACCCTAATTAAAATTATTGAAATATTATTGATTTTAGCTTTAGGGGTTATCATTATTAAGCTTCTAACCAAAATTATTAAGAGAGCTTTATTACAATCACCAATTGATAATTCAATCGTTGGTTTTATCCTATCTGCTCTTGATTTATTATTATATTTTGGATTAATTATTATGATGGCTTATAATTTAGGAATTCCTTTGACAACCTTTACAGCGATTTTAGCGGCTGTCAGTGTCGCAATTTCCTTAGCAATCAAAGATTCCTTGAGCAATGTGGCTAATGGATTGATTATCGTTTCCACAAAACCATTTAAAATTGGTGATCATGTGCAGATTGGAAGTGTGGAAGGAAAAATCAAAAATGTTAAGCTACTACACACTGAGCTTGTTTCCTTTGATAATAAAAAAATAATTGTTCCAAATAATATTGTTTATAATTCCGAAATCATTAATTATAGTACAAATCCAACAAGAAGAGTTGATTTATTATTAACAGCTAAATATGGTAGTGATATTGATAAGATTATTAAAATTTTAGAAGAAATTGTCTATAGCACTGAGGATGTTTTAAAATCACCAGCACCGGTTGTTCGTTTTAATGAGCAAGCCGCTAGTGCTTTGGTCTTCAAGGTAATGGTTTGGACACAAAATAATGATTATTGGAAGGTATATTTTAGCATCAATGAGCGTGCATATCGAAGATTTATGGAAGAGAATATTGAGATTCCATATAATCAATTAGATGTACATATAAAGGAGGATTAATAATGATTTATACAACAATATATGGGGTAAGTATTGACAACTTAATATCAATTTTAATTGTTGGAATATCAATAATTGTTTTCCTATTATTGATTTTATTATTTGGTGGACTATTGTCTAATCCTTTAAAAAAATGCTACAAGCAATTAGTTATTGCGAATAGATGTCTAGATAAAATACTAGAAATAATTAAAAATGAGGATCCTAAATATAATTCAAAATTAGATAATTATATTCGATTTACAGTTGGAAAATTAACAAAAGCCAATCGTTTAAGTGAAGCTTTTATTTATGATATTGGTGAAAATGACGAAATTAATGCAGCTTCTGAGCATATTACAAGAAGCATTAATACGATTATCCTATATCATAAATACGTTTTTACAAGACCAAAGGAAGATATCATTAAAATGCTTGAATTTGTCAAAAATAATTTAAACGATGGTGTTCAAGAGTACAATGAGCTTGCAAAGCATTCGAAGAATTATTATCAAAAAAGCTTTATTTAAGGATGTGACAAAATGAAAAAAATATTTTACATATTATTTCTTTTATTTGCATTAACAGGATGCCGCAATAAGGATGCAAAAATAATTTATAAGTATGATAATAAGCTTAATTGTTATTATGTAGCGGCCTATGAAGGAAAAGTAAAAGAAGCAATCATTCCGGAAACTTATGAGGGAAACAAAGGAGTTTTAGAGGTTAAATACATTGGCGAAAATGCCTTTATTGGTTGTGATTCATTAGAAACTGTTAGTTTGCCAAATACAATTACGAAGATTTCAATGATGAGCTTTTATAATTGTGTGAATTTATCTAGCATAAACCTTCCAGAAGGACTACAAAAAATTGAAACTAAAGCTTTTTACTATTGTGAAAAACTAAATAATATTACTATTCCGAGCACTCTTGTTTATGTTGGGGTTAAGGCCTTTGGTGTAACGGGAATTACGGAAATTCATCTTCCTATAACTTTAACAGAGATTAAAGCTTATGCCTTTGAAGGATGCAATGTAAGAATTACATGTGATGGATATCGTGCTAATGATAACTGGGATCCAAATTGGTCTTTAAATCAAAGCTACGAAGGTAATATCGAGGTCATTTTTGCGAGTGAGGAATAATAAAAAAATTATTAGATATTGCCTAAAATAATTAAATTATAAGCACCGTTTTGATGTATTCGAATCGGTGTTTTTTGTTTAAAATAAATTTATTGTATTTTTTATAGCAAAAAATTTGACTTAAGGATAATTTAAATGCGATAATAAACATA
>JAEDCM010000005.1 GCA_016294165.1 Anaeroplasmataceae bacterium | reverse complement strand
TGAAGGCGTTTTATTTTTTTTAAAATGAATTGTAATTTTAGAGTCCTTGTGATAAAATTTAATAGAGCATTTAGAAGGAGAAAAGTATATGAAAAAGATTTATGTAGGAAAGACAAAAGATGTTTTTAGTTTAGAAAATGGTAATGTTTTACTAAAATTTAAAGATGATTGCACTGGTAAAGACGGTGTATTTGATCCAGGAGAGAATTCTGTTGGTTTAACAATTGAAGGTATCGGTAAGGCTAATTTAATTACTTCAATTCATTATTTTGAATTGCTTAAAAAAGCTGGGATCAAAACTCACTA
Source organism: Anaeroplasmataceae bacterium (assembly GCA_016294165.1). Classification (GTDB taxonomy): domain Bacteria; phylum Bacillota_I; class Bacilli_A; order Acholeplasmatales; family JAEDCM01; genus JAEDCM01. The sequence continues at coordinate 63,787 of JAEDCM010000005.1, read as the reverse complement.
TGTTTCTGCAAATGTTGATGAGGCAACAATGGAAGTTTTACCAGCTAAAGTATTTGGACATGGATTAGAGGTTATTTGCCGTTTAGTTGCGACAGGAAGTTTTGTTCGTAGATATGGTGAATACATCAAGGATGGAACAGCTTTAGAGGGTGGATATGTTGAATGTACATTCAAGAATGATGCTTTAGGTGATCCTCTTGTAACATCTGAAGGATTAGCGGCTTTAAATATTATGTCAAAGGAAATGTTTGACAGTATGAAGGAACAAACTTTAAAAATTACTAAGATTGTTGCGGATGATTTAAAATCAATTGGACTTGATTTATGGGATATCAAGTTTGAATTTGGATACAATAATGATGAAGTTATCCTTATTGATGAAATTGCATCAGGAAATATGCGTGTTTATAAGGATGGTAAAATCGTTGATCCTGTTGAATTAACAAAATTAATCAATAATCGTTAATTTATGAAACCTACTTACATAAGTAGGTTTTTTTATTGTCAAGACTTTTAAATATAATGTTAATTGTTATAATAAATAGAAAGGAGGGATATTATGAGCGTATATATTGCGATTGATTTAAAATCATTTTATGCATCGGTTGAGTGTGTGCATCGTGGATTAGATCCATTAAATACAAATTTAGTTGTGGCAGACAATTCAAGAACCGAAAAAACGATATGTTTAGCCGTTTCTCCCTCTTTGAAGAGTTTTGGAATTCCTGGTAGGCCTCGTTTATTTGAGGTGGTTTCCAAGATTAATGAAATTAATAAAAATAGACTTAAAGATAAGTCTTATAACTTAAATGATTTAAAGAAAAATCCTAAATTAGGAATTGATTATATTGTGGCTCCACCACAGATGGCAAAATACATTGAAATTAGTAGGGATATTTATAAAATATATTTACAATATGTATCACCAGAGGATATCCATGTCTACTCAATTGATGAGGTTTTTATGGATGTAACGAATTATTTGAAGACGTATGGGATGACTGCTCATGAGTTAGCTTTAAAAATGATTAGGGATGTTTTATCAAAAACTGGAATAACGGCTACAGCAGGAATTGGTGATAATCTCTTTCTAGCAAAAGTTGCGATGGATATTATTGCGAAAAAAATTACTCCTGATAATGATGGTGTGCGTATTGCGGAGCTTACGGAGGAGACGTTTAAAGATTTATTATGGGATCATCAGCCTTTAACTGACTTTTGGAGGGTTGGTCGTGGATATCAAAAAAAGCTTGAGGCTAATGGAATACATACAATGGGAGATATTGCTAGATGCTCAATTAATAATGAGGATTTATTGTATAAACTATTTGGAATTAATGCCGAATTATTAATTGATCATGCTTGGGGGAAAGAACCTACACGCATGAGCGATATTAAATCTTATAAGCCATCCGCAAAATCAATTGGAACGGGACAAGTAATTCATTGTGGATATACTTATAATAAAGCTTTATTAGTTGTAAAGGAAATGACGGAGCTGTTATCTTTAGATTTGGTTGCTAAAGGGTTAAAAACTAATCAACTAGTTTTAACCATTGGTTATGATATGGAAATTCCCGATGATTATGATGGCGAGTTTATGATTGACCATTATGGTAGAAAAATACCTAAGCATGCTCATGGGTCAATCAAACTTGATGATTATACCTCTTCAACTAAATTATTGATAAATGCCATTGTTCGTCTTTATCATCGTATTACAAATAAAAGGTTACTAGTTAAGAGGGTTAGTATTAGTGCCTGTGATGTAGTAACTGAGGATTTTGTTGTAAATAGAATTGAACAATTAGATTTATTTACTGATTATGATGATAATTTAAAAAAACGAGAGAATGAAAAAATCGAATTGGATAAAGAGCGTAAGATTCAAGAAACAATTATTAAGGTTAAAAATAAATATGGGAAAAATGCGGTCATCAAAGGGATGAATCTTGAGGAAGGAGCCACAACCATTGAAAGAAATAAGCAAATTGGAGGGCATAAGGCATAATGGGAAAATATGATGATATTAGATATATAAAATATGAGGGCTCAAAAACAAGAAAAAGAATGAGTTTATATGATCGTGCAGCTCAATTTGCACCATTTGATGCGCTAACCGGTTATAAGGATGAGATAATTGAATCAGCTCGTTTAACAAGTCAAAAAATTGAACTAAGTGAGGATCAAAAGACAATATTGGATTTTAAAATGCAAAATATTGTTTTAAATCAAGATGTTGTAACCCTTACATATTTTGTGAAGGATAAGAAAAAAGAAGGCGGAGAATACATTAGTTATAGTGATAGGATTAGAAAAATTGATATTGTTGAGAGGGTTATTATAACGTTTAATAAAAAGCGGATACCAATTGATGATATCATTGAAATTAATCTATAGAGTCATTTATTGGATAAGATTTAAAAGAAAGTAGAGGTAGGATATGGAAAGTAAGTATAATCAGGCTTTGGAATTTGCGACCAAAAAACATGAGGGACAGTTTCGAACTGGTGGTCTACCTTATATTACTCATCCTGTTGCGGTTGCTGAGTGGCTAAAGAATAAAGGTTATGATGAAGAATATATTATCACAGGCTTATTTCATGATTTACTAGAAGATACTGATGCTAAAGAAGAGGAGATTTTAAACATTGGTGGATTAGAGGTATTAGAGGCTGTAAAAATCTTGACAAAATATGATGGATATATTATGGATGAATATGTTTCAAAGATCAAAAATCATCCTATCGCAAGGGTGATTAAGGCCGCGGATAGAATTCACAATTTAAAATGTGCAGTCGTTTGTGATGAAAAGTTTAAGAAGCGCTATATTGTTGAAACTTTGAATTACTATACAGATCTAGATGATGAAATTATAGATCTTGTAAAAAGATTATCAGAGAGCATAAATAATGAGATATAGTAAGAGTCAAATTTTTGACTCTATTTTTTTATCATTTATAAGTATATTTTGAATACTCAGTGCATAGGATTAAATGAAATAGAAAGAGTGAGGATAGTTATGAATGATGAAAGCTTATTAAAACTTTTAAACCGAATAAATAATAATTTTTATGTGGGTGTAGTTGGAAGTGTTAGATGTGGTAAGTCACTATTTATAAAGAGATTTATGGAACTTAAGGTATTACCACATATTAATAATAGTATTTTAAAGGATAAGATTATTGATGAGCTTCCACAAAGCTCTGATGGTAAATCGATTATGACAGTTGAGCCAAAATTTATACCATCAAATGAAATTAGTATTACAGTTGATGGAATGAACTTGAATGTAAGACTTGTAGATAGTGTAGGTTATGTTATTCCGAGTGCTTTAGGATATTATACAGATGAAGGACCACGATATGTTAAAACACCATGGTTTAGTGAACCAATTCCGTTTAAAGAAGCGGCTTTAATCGGGACAAAAAAGGTTATCACAAATCATTCAACATTAGGTATTTTAATGACTTCAGATGGGTCAATTGGCGATTTTACAAAGGAAGATTATTTAAGTGTATTAGATGAAATGGTTGAAGAATTAAAAAAATTAGATAAACCATTCGTAATTGTTGTTAATTCAACAAGACCAAATGGTAGTGAGGCAAAGAAAATGTGTGATGATTTAATGCAAAAGTATAATGTTTCAACAATTGCCATTTCAGCTTTAGATATGACAGAAAACGACATTGATAATATCTTACTTTTAGCGTTAAATGAGTTTGACATTTTAGAATTAAATATTAAAATACCATCATATATTGAAGGTTTAAGTGATAATAATAAATATAAGATATATTTTAATCAAATGATTAAGGATACAGTTACACAATATAAAAAATTTAAAGATATTGATTTAATTAAGAATAGACTATCGGAGTATGATCATGTAAATAAGGTTGTAATTGAAGAGATTGATCCATCAATTGGTTTAGCAACAATGTGTATTGAAATTGATAATAGCGTCTATGATGACATTCTAAATGATTTATTAGGTGATGTAAAAACAAAAGGCGAGTTTATAACAATGATTGAGAAATATAAAGAGGCTTATGAAGGCTATAAAGCCTATAAACAAGCGATTTTAGAGGCTAATAGCAGTGGATATGGAATTACATATCCTACTAAAGAAGACTTAATCTTAGAAGCACCAGAGATGATTAAAGAGGGAAGTAGATATGGAGTTAAAATCAAAGCAACAGCCCCATGCATTCATATGATCAAAATTGATGTTTCAAGTGTTTTTGAACCAATCATTGGAAGCATGGAACAAACACAAAGCTTTATTGAAACCTTAAAAAATGAGAAGGATATTTGGGATTTAGAAATTTTTGGAAGAAAGATAAGCGATTGTTTAAATGATGGAATAAAATATAAAATTAATTCATACCCTGCAAAGGCCAGAGAAAAATTAGGGGTAACCTTGGGAAAAATTGTCAATAATAGTCAAGGTGGAATGATTGCTATTATTCTTTAATAATTGTTTAAAATGTAGTTTTTATAAGCGTTTTCACACTTTTTTACAATAAATTATTGCATATAAAAAACATAAATGCTATAATGTTTTTAGAATAAAAATAGGAGGAAATGCAAATGAACAAAGTTGAATTGGTTTCAATTGTTGCTGAAAAAACAGGTTCTACAAAGAAAGTTGTTGACGAAGTAATTAATGAATTTATGGATGCAATTGTTAATACTTTAGCAAATGATGAAAAGGTAGTTTTATCAGGATTTGGTACTTTTGAAGTAAGAGTTCGTGCTGAAAGAACTGGACGTAACCCTCGTAACGGAGAATTAATTACTATTCCATCTCAAAAATCTCCAGCTTTTAAATCTGGTAAATTATTAAAAGATGCAGTAAAATAATTAATTTTAGTAATTGCCTACGCATGTAGGCAATTTTCTTTTAAGGTGGTGAGGTAATGTTTGGTGATGATTATTTTTTAACAATTAAAATTAATGATGTTGAACGTTTAATAACACTTGCAAAAATGATTGATGTTAATATGACTGATAGCGAATCAGATACATTACTTCATTATGCGATAAAGTTTGATGCCTTCGAATGTATGCGTGTTTTATTAGAAAATAAAGCTGATGCTAATAAAGCTAACAAATATGGAGAAACTCCACTTTTTTTAGCAGCTAAAATGGGAAAGGAAAATTATATAAAACTTTTATTTAGATATGGAGCAAATGTTAATGCTCGTAATAATCTTGGAGAAATCCCCTTACATTTAGCAGCTTTAAATGGAAATATCTCAGCAATTAAGCTATTGATTGATCAAAAATCAAATGTCGAGCAAACTAATAATAATCTTCAAGGGGTTAACCATTATGCCATTAGAAGTGGTAATCCAGAAGTTGTAAAATATATTCTTGATCGTTTTGGTAATACTGTTAAAGCAATTGATGGCGCTGGAAATAGTTTATTACATTATGCTTGTAAGCAAAACAATACGGAGATTGTAAAGATGCTTTTAGATCGGGGATTGAGTGTTCATACAAGAAATAATCGTAAAGAAACACCATTATTTAATGCAGTAAGATATTCTAGCATGAACGTAATTTATCTTTTGATTAAAGCAGGAGCAACCTTTGAAATAAAGAATATGCTAGATGAGAATTTGTTAGATATTGCCAAAGAAGAACGATTGGATAGCTATGAATATTTAGATAGCTTGCTATATAATCATTGGTATATGGATAAAAAGAAAAAATATCCGTTACATGATGCAATATTAACGGATAATGAACAAATGGTTATGCGTTGTCTATCTTCAGGATTCAAGCCAAATAAAAAAGATTTATTTGGAAAAACGGCGATGGATTTGGCTATTGAAGGTAAAAATGAAAATATTATAAAAATGTTAAAAAGGGCTTAAATAAGCCCTTTTATATTGATATAATTGATAGAACTGCAATGATGTTTACTGCCATATGTCCTAAAATCAATGCATAGATGTTTTTGTTAGATGCTATATATACCATACCCAAAATTAATCCAGAAATAATGTAAGGAATAACATTTATAAAATCACCAGCTCCTAAGACATGCATAAATCCAAAGATGAATGCGGAAACGATTAAAGCGTGATTTTGATTTTTGATAATGCCAAAAATACTTTTTCTAAATACTAATTCCTCTACAATGGGTCCGCAAATTCCTACAGCGATCAATGTTGGTATAGTATAATTTGCGACCATTATTTCAATGGAGTTTTGACCAACAGATACTCCTTCAATTCCTAGTAAAGCATTAATGATACTACTGATTATATTTCCAATAAGAATTGCGAAAAATGTTCCTAATCCGATTAAAATTGTTTTTTTATAGCTTTTAATATTTTTAAAATCTTCTTTTAGAATACTGTATAGCGTGTATACAATAAGTGTTGTTAAACATAAGTAAATTATAAGATTATGTATTGTGGAAAATTGAAGAACTAAATATTGATAAAGTGGGGCAAATGGTAATGTTGTTTTAAGGGGAATACTGATAATCATCTGTAAAAACACACTAATAACCATAAAAATTATTATGTAAATATATATTACTTTTTTATAAGCTTCTTCTTTTAAAAACTGCTCTTTATCCATTTCTAATCACCTATTACCTATTATATCATAAAATAATTATTTTAAGCATAATATTCTTTAGGTGATAATTATTAAATATTGTATTTATTTTATATTAGTTTTATCTTTTGTTTTTTATTATCAAAATAAGGATAAGCCTAAGTATTATTTATTGGATAATTGTGATGAAATATTTATCTTTTTAGAAAATGATAAAAAAATATATGGAATTAAAGAACCTTCCTTATCAGAAGATTTAGTGATAGATGTCTTTTGTTACTTAACCATCAATAATGCAATGCTTGAGGTTGGCTATTATAATCATATGATCTATTCAACTGTTTTAAAATCCTATCAGATTGATGATGGTAGATTAATTCTAAATGTAAGTGATGATTTTAATAGGTGTAAAAATAAGTATCTATTATATCGTCAATTATACTTTAGTTATCTATTTTTAGGGTATGATAGTTTAGTTATTAAAACGTCTAATGATGAGTATATAATTGATGATTTGGTGGTCAACTATCACAGTGGTAAGGGTGAAAACTTATGTACTATCTTTTATTTTTTAGATAATTCTTTAATATATCCTTTGAGCTATTATACTGATTTAGATTACCAGGAATTCTTAGTTAGTAAGTTAAGCGATATTTCTTTTGATATAAGTTATAAAACAAATGAATTAGAGATTATTAATGATGAAATAGTTATCGTTAATAGTGAAGAAAGAGAACTTTTAGAACAAACAATTTATTATACTATTTATATGTCGCAATTATTAAAAGTATGATAAAATATAATATAAGGAGCTGATTTTTATGGATATAATTTTGGCAAGCAATAATAAAGGAAAGATCAGAGAATTTAAGGATATATTAGAACCATTTGGATTTAATGTATTTTCTCTTAAGGATATAAATTATAATAAAGAGATTATTGAAGATGGAACAACTTTCAAAGAAAATGCCCTTATAAAGGCAAAAACTATTTGTAAGGAAACTGGTAAGATAACAATATCTGATGATTCAGGATTATGTGTAAGGGCACTTAATTATGCTCCGGGAGTTTATTCAGCACGCTTTTCACCAACCCATGACGATGATGATAATAATGCTCTCTTACTAGAAAAATTAAAGGGTGTAAGCGATCGATATGCGTATTATGAGTGTAGTATAATTATATACTATCCGGATGATACATATTTGCATTATCAAGGAATTTGTGAAGGAAATATTGGAGAAGAACTGGTTGGAAATAATGGTTTTGGTTATGATCCGTTATTTTATCCATTAGGATTTAATGAATCATTTGGACAAATCAGCAAGGAAATTAAAAATGAAATATCTCATCGAGCAAAAGCTCTTAGGATGATTTTAAATGATATAGATAAAATAAAAGGAGAATGATATTTTGAAGCTTAAGGATTTACAATCTTTAATAGTTAGTAAAGATTCTATTAAAAAGATAGAATCTTTTATTGCGCAAGCTTCAGGGTATGATTATTTTAAAGCCTCTATTATTTTAGCTAAGCATCAATGTGAGTTGGATAATGAAGAAGAGGCAATTTCAATTTTATTTAAGCTTTTAAAAGAAAATGTTATGACTGTTAGTCAAGATTTATATGTTGAAACTTTAATCGTTATTGTGGATGTATATATTAAAACATTAAATTTTGAAGACGCTAAAAAATATATCTTAAGATTAGAAAAAAATCTTGATTCAAAAAGAAAGTATATTGCATCACTAAAACTAGTTAACATTTATATGGAAAATGAAGAATTTGACGATGCATTATCATTAATGATTAATACCTTAAATGACGATTTGCCAGATGATGTGCGTATTAAATTAAGTAAAGATATAATTAGTATTTATAATATGGAAAACAAATTTGATTTTGCGATTAGATATATTATGATGCTTAAGGATTTGTGTTTAAATATTAATGATATGAAGGAGTACTATGTTTGTAATTATTTAGAGGCCTATAATAATTATAAAATAGGGTCTCATCTTAAGGCTTATGAAATAAATTTATTAGGATTAGAAAATCGCGATCAAATTGATGATGAAACTTTGGGATTAATTTTCACGCTAGATATCAATTTGTTAATTAAAAAAGAAGATTATCGTAAGGCAATGGTTAATGAGGCTGAATATGAAGAACATATACTAAAATTAAGTCCAAATGTCAAAAGAGAATTCTTTTTAGCATGTATTGATTTATATCAAAAATTAGAGAATCGTTTTTCATTAGAAATATACCAAAAAAGGCTTGATGAGTTGGTTTTCCCAACTAAAAAGGCAAGGAAAATTATTAAAAAGAAAAAGGAAATATCTGATAAATCAGTTGTTTTGACATATAAAAATGATGACGAATTGGTTTATAATATTTTGACCAATATTATGAACATTCAGGAACAAGCATTAACCATAACTTCAAAGATTAGATTTAGAGATGTTTTATTACCATTATTGATTGAAACATCAAAATATCATGTGTTTGATGAAATGGAGATGGTCTTCTTAGATGGATATAAGGGATATCATTATAAGAAAGAGCGACTATATGACAAGGAGTATTTTGACATTTCTAATTCTATTTTCTACCAAGTTTTATCCGATAATAAGGAAAAGGTCTTTACTTTGAAGGAAGATTTGTTTGGAATCAGAGATATCGTTTATAATCGTGATTATGAACTTTTAGCATTTAACACGGCTATTGCTTTCCCAATTTTTTCTAAAAATGAGATTATTGGAGTAATTAGTTTTTTATCTTTAGAAAACGAAATAATTGAAGGGTTTAATTATGAAATATTAAAATATTTAAGCAATTTAATTACAGATCGTTATTTGACATATCAAATATTAAATGATTCAATTAGTGAATATATAGCTTATAAGGATGCCTTTATGCTATGTGATGCCATGATAAAGTATAGTATTGATGATCATGTTTTTTTAAATGAAAAGGCTAGTAAATATTTCAAAATTAGTAGTAAGCTAAGCCAAGGAGAATTCTTAAGTTATGTCAATAGTGAGAGTTATGTTACTTATAAGGAATTCTTAAATAGCAATAATGAAGAGGTCAACTATAAGTTAAAAGGGTTTGATGTTTTAGAAAAGTCTAAATATACTTTTAAAGGAGATTTAAAGGTTCGTATTAGTATTCTTGAGGATATAACATTGGCTGTTAAAAAAATAGCTGAGGATGATATGCGAATTTATTATGATAGTTTAACCAAAGCTCATAATATATATGCGTATTACAAAGATATAATGAAGTTAATCCGATCTAATAAGAGATTCTCCATGATTATGGTGGATATTATTTCCTTTAAAGAGATTAATGATTGTTATCAGATAAGCTTTGGAAATGAATTGTTAAGAAATATCTCAAGATGCATTAAAGAATTCTTTAAGGAACAAACATTTAAACATTATCGCATCAGTGCGGATGATTTCTTAATCATCCTAGAGGATGTAAATGATATAAGAAGCGTCGAAAGAATTTCAAAGGGTTTGATTAGCTATTTAGAAGAGAATGTCAGTAGACGTAAGGCCCGTGTTGATGTTAGATTTAAAATTGGATTTTTAAGATATCCAGTTCAAACAATTGAAAAAATGCCGGACAAGCTTTTAAGCTATGCATCATTTGCGCTAAATCAATCTTCTAAGGATAATAAAATTACATGCTTCTCTAAAAAGGATTATGTTGAGGAATTTAGGAATATTGATTTAGTTAAGCATATTAATGAGTGTATTGATTTAAATCGTATAGGAATAAAATATAAGCAGGTTGTTAATCAAGAAAGTAAAACTGTATCATTTTATGATGTAGAAGGTCATATTTATGATTTTATTACTGAAGAAAGTAAAATAAAGGAAGTAATTAAACTTCGCGGATTAACGGAAAAATATGAAAAGTATATTTTGAAGAAAGCCTTACAAGAGGTCATGTCTATCTATGAAAAATATGATCGTTATTTTAGAATAAAGGTCGCGATAAGTTATAGCACAATCAAATCCAAAGGATTTATTGATATTATTCACCGCGTTAATAAGTCAGCCTTACCAAAGGGGTTATTGACAATAGATTTAGTGGGTAATAAAGAAGATATTTCTCTAGAGGCTAAAATGCTTAATAAATTAGGTGTAAGCTTGATGTCAAGCGATTTTACGGATGCTCTATTGTTCAATATTGAATACTTTAAGGTCACATATTTAAATAATTATTTGGAAACTACTGAAGGAATGAATTTTACTCGTGGCCTAGTTTCAATGTGTGAAAATCTTAACGCTAATTTATTAATTACTAATGTTTTAAATAAAGAGGAAATAGCTATTTTAAAGAGTTTAGGTGTTAAATACATTAGCTATGGAAAATACATCTATCTATCCGATATTATTAAAAAATTGGAGGGGTCAAAATGATTGAAAACAATAATACCCTTATTAGAAAGTTTGGCGATGCGTTTAATGATAAACGCCTTTTGAAATCATTGTTAAGTAATAAGGTTAGTTATCATATTACTTGCTCATCATTAGAAGCCTTAGCTTTAGTTAATGATAATATTGATGTGTATTTAAAAAATGAAAGTAAAGATAATAGTATTGCGGTTTTTAATATTTTTGCGATGCTTCAATCACTATTTGTTGGAATTGATGCCTTATATTCTTTATCATATGGAATTACAAATCGTAAGTGGAGCGTTAACGTTAATATGAATCCCAATTTAAGAGAAATAAAATACATTCGTAACGATGTAGTTGGTCATCCAACTAAGCGCACCTATGATGAGGATAAAATTGGCTATTGCGACTTAAATAAACAAAAAACAAGCTATTATAATTTGGTATATAAAATTTCTATTCCTTCTAGTAATGATGTTGAGGAAATCAATTACGATGTTGATTTAAAAAGAGTAATTAACAATTATTATTTAGAATCGGATAAATTATTAAAAGAAATATATAATCGAATGTTTTTAGAGAATCCAAATGCTAATTCATATTTAAGTGAGATGTGCTATCGTTTGTTTAAAGAATATAAAAAAGGAATTAGAAATTTTGAATTATTAGATAATATTAGGAAAAACTATATTAGCCTATATAAATTAGAGGATTATACATCAGATCGATATATTTGGCGTATTAATATAATTGAGGAATTGTTTAAATGGGACCAAGATGCTCATAGTGATGTAATTGCCTATATGATTAATATGCAGATTGAAAAGATTTTTGATATGAGCTTAATTGTTGATCAAGAGAAGAATGATATTTCATTTACAAATTTAAATTTTAAATATAAGATTCCTAATAGTATTCAAGTGTTTAAAGCTTTTGTTAAGCAAAATAATTTCAAGGACGCTATTTATTTAAATGATAATAAATATCCTTTATTTGATTATTTGATTAGAAAAATTCAAACAAAAGGCAAGAAAAATAAGGTTGTAACTAAAATATGTGACATGTTTATAAAAAATAAAGAGAATTCTTTGAGAATTTATGCATTAGGAAGCAGTATTAATTATGAAAAGAATATATATTGAAATATCTAATGTTTGTAATTTGGAATGCTCATTTTGTAAGAAGGATAGTATTAGGAAAAGATTTTTAAGTGTTAATGAGTTTGATGCAATTATTAATAAAATAAAAGGATATACTAAGCACATATATTTGCATGTAAAAGGGGAGCCTTTTATTCATCCTAATTTAAGAGATCTTTTAGATATTGCTTATAATAATGAAATGCTTGTAAATATTACAACTAATGGTACAATGATTGATTTTGAACTTTTAAACCATCCAGCCATTCGTCAAATTAATGTAAGCTTACATGCATATCCTTTTGTTTCAAATAAAAAAGAATATCTTAGTGATTTGATTAGATTAATTAATTATCCGAATAAAAGTTTTAATTTATCATTGAGGCAATGGGTAAAAAATAGTGAGGTTTTAGAAGCATTGAATGATGTGATATTTGATGATAAAACATTTTTAAACTATGATGATGAGTTTGTTTGGCCAAGTATGGACAATAAAATTTATAATGAAAATAGAAGCTGCCTAGGTGGTAGTATGCAAATAGGTATATTATCGAATGGGACAATTGTTCCGTGCTGTTTAGATAGTGAAGGAATAATTAATTTAGGTAATATTTTTGATCTAAATTTAGATGATGTGTTTCGTAGCCAAAGATATATTAATCTAATCGAAGGCTTTAAGAAAAAGAAGTGTAGTGAGGAGCTATGCAAAAGGTGTGGTTTTAATGGAAGAAAGCGTAGTAATCAAATTAAATGAGCAGATGACAATTAGACAGCTTTTGAATAGGTTTTATTTATCAAAGACTAAAATCCATGAGCTATATATGAATAAATCTATTACAGTAAATGGTAAAACATATAATTTTGATAAGCAATTGGATGCGGGAGAGGAAGTTACTATCAATACCTTTGAGGAGAATAATTTAGAGGGGTTTAATAGTGATTTAGAAGTTATATATGAGGATAAAAACTTTTTAGTGGTAAATAAAAAACCAGCATATATTATTCATGGTGAGTCTAATAGCCTGGCAAATCAGGTTAGCGCATATTTTAAGAAAAATAATGTTAATTGTGTGGTTAGATACCCTTCAAGGTTAGATACTGATACTAGTGGATTAATGATTTTTCCTAAAAATTTTTTATGGGCGAGCTATTTTGATTATTTATTTAGAATGCATGATATTAAAAAGATTTATTGGGCACTAGTATACAATAGGTTTAAAGAATTAAATGGTTTTATCGATTCCAAAATTGGAACAGATCGTCATGTTAATAATAAAATGGTGATTTCTAAAAATGGTAAGGAAGCCTACACTAGCTATCATGTTCTAAAACAGAATGATAAAATTGCCTTGGTGGAGGTCATGATTAAAACAGGAAGAACCCATCAAATTAGATTGCATTTATCAAGCATTAATCACCCTTTATTAGGTGATAATATATATGGTAAAAGCAAGGAAAAAAGAGTGATGTTGGATTGCCATATTTTAGAATTCAAACATCCATTAAATGGTTCTATTATGCGATTTGCTTCAAATATTATGGAGGATTTTCAAACAATAATTGACAAAAATTTCAATTAATAAATCATCTATTATTTTCAAAAAATATTAACGGTGATAAATATGAAAAGAAGTCCAAAAAAGAAGCCAAGTGATGATATGCGCAATAGTGATTTAATACGCAAATCGGATGTTGAAGAGAATGCAAAGAAAAAATTGTAATCTAAATTAGAAAAATGGAGTTTTTTTTAGACTTCATTTTTTATTTAATGTGTTGATTATAAATGAATTTTCATTTATAATACATTGAAGGGAGGGTTATTTATGCTTAAACAACTATGGTATAAGATTAAAGAGGCGCTTATTTCAGTATTACCTGTTACTTTAATTGTTTTAATTTTATATTTTACTCCTTTTTTCTCATTGAGTGCATTTGATTTATTTGTGTTTATCGCATCAGCATTTCTCTTGATATTAGGTATTGGGTTATTTAATCTAGGAGCGGATATTGCGATGACACCAATGGGTGAGCAAATAGGATCATCCTTGACAAAAACAAGAAAGATTTTATTGATCATCTTTGTGTGCTTTATAATGGGTGTTTTAATAACAATTGCTGAACCAGATTTATCAGTTCTAGCTAATCAGGTTAAAGATGTTATAAAACCGGTTATCTTGATTCTTTTTATTGGTTTAGGTGTTGGTTTATTTTTAGTTTTATCAGTAATTAAGATTATTTTTAAGAAGGATTTATCGATGATATTATTTTTCTTTTATATGCTATTGTTTGCCTTTGCTAGTTTAGTAATTACCAATGGTAATGGAAAGTTTTTAGCTTTGTCACTTGATTCTGGTGGAGTAACAACTGGCCCTATCACTGTCCCATTTATCATGGCATTAGGTGTTGGTATCGCCAAAACTATTGGTGGAAGAAATCATCGAGAAAATTCATTTGGCCTTATTGCATTATGCTCAATTGGACCAATTTTAGTAGTATTAATGATTGGAATGTTTATTGATAGCTCAAGTTTTACAATTATTCCTGATCCCGTTGATTATGGTATCCCGAATACATTTGGTAGTTTGATTAATTATTTTGGTCATCAACTATTAGATATCGCAGTTGAGGTTTTAGTAGCATTATCGATGATTGTTGGTTTCTTTATCATTATTCAACAAATTTATATTAAGCTTCCAAAGGAAAAGCTTATTCAAATTTTTATGGGTATTTTATATACTTATGTTGGTTTAGTTTTATTTTTATCCGCCGCATCAATCGGTTTTTTACCAATTGGATTTGAATTAGGAACGCAAATTGCCAAGGAAAACTCAGCTATTGTTACTTTATTTGGATTTATTCTTGGATTAGTGGTCGTATTAGCAGAACCAGCAGTTCATGTTTTAACTAGACAGGTATCAGAAATTACAACTGGTGGAGTTTCAAAAAGATCAATGCTTTTAGCTTTATCAATTGGAGTTGGAGTTTCAATTGGTTTATCAATGATTCGCATTATTTTTGATTTTTCGATTTTGTATTATGTGATTCCAGGATATTTTATTTCTTTAGGATTATCATTTTTTGTGCCAAAGATGTATACGGCAATTGCCTTTGACTCTGGTGGAGTTGCTTCGGGTCCGCTTACATCAAGTTTTATTTTGCCATTCTCAATTGGTATTTGTTATATAATACATCCAGATATGATATTAGAGAATGCGTTTGGTATTGTTGCTATGGTTGCGATGACACCGTTAATTACAATTCAATTACTAGGATTTAAAGCAGTAATGGCTGAACGTGTTAAACGTAATATTAGAATGAAGAAAATATTTGATGCATCTGATGAGCAAATCATATATTTTAATGAATAGGGGGATTATAAATGGCTAGAAAAAGTAAAGAAAACCAAGAAAAGCCTGTATTAACAGCTCCTAAAAAAATTAAGATTTTGATTTCCGTCGTGGAAAGAGTTAAAACTGATTTTTACTTATCAGTTTTAGAAGGCTTTGATGTGAATATGCAGATGGTTGTCTATGGAAATGGGACGGCCCCAACTGATTTATTAAACTATTTGGGATTAAACAGTAATGAAAAATCGGTTATATTATCTATCGTTCAAGAGTCAATGGTTAAAGAGATATTAAATAGTTATGAAGAAAAGTATTTCAAAACTAAGCATGGTAAGGGAATAGCCTTTACGATTCCAGTTGATTCAATAATTGGGGTAATGGTTTATAAATTCTTAGTAAATGCAAGGGAAGGTGTTGAATAATATGAAATATGAATTAATAATGTGTATTGTTAATGCGGGATATTCCTACAATGTTATGAGTGTTGCTAAGGAGTGTGGAGCTCGTGGGGGTACAGTTTTAAATGCCAGAGGTACTGCTAAAGAAGAAGCAGAAAAATTATTTAATATTGCAATAACACCTGAAAAGGAAATTGTGATGATTTTAGTTGAAGAGAATATTAAGGATGATATTTTGCATGCTTTATATAAAAATGTTGGACTAAATACGGCTGGTCAGGGTATTGCATTTTCAGTTCCCGTTGATGATGTTGTTGGACTTACAAATTCAAAATAATAAAGGAAATCCCCGAAAAATTTCGGGGATTATTTTTAAAGTTTTTTAATGATTTTTTCTAAAAATTTGATTACTCCATCTTCGTTGTTTGTGTAATCAGTTATATATTTTGCTTTGCTTTTTAGTTCATCAGAACCGTTTTTCATAGCAACTCCAATGTAGGCCATATCTAACATTTCAAAGTCATTAATGCCGTCTCCAAAGCATATTAAATGGTCATTTTTAATATTGTAATAATCCATTACATATCTAATTCCACGAGCTTTGTTTATATTAGAAATATATAACTCATGGATGGAATTCTTTTGATCTTTTCCCCAACAGCGAGTGCTTAAATTTGAATAGGAATTAACAATTTTTACATATTCATCTTCATAATCTATATTAACAACGAAAAGAGCACCACGAGGCGAAATATCACATATTTCATCAAGATTTCCTTCATGAATATCATCTTCATTTCTTGCATGCAAGAAGCGTTCAATTTTTTTAGTTCGGTTGTAAACATAGGAATCGTAATTGTTGTTAAATAGACCATGCTTGATGTAAGGTTTTATTTTTTTAAATAATTCTTTAAAAGTATTTATATCGATGGATTGCTCATGTGTTTTAAATGACTTATCATGAGGGCTAAATATTAGTGAACCATTATTAGTAATAAGCGGTGTTTTTAATTCTAATTGATTATAATACTTTTCCATACCTGAAAATGGTCGTCCTGAAGCTAAAACAACAATAAAACGATCATCAAGATTTTTAATATATTCGGTTGTTCTTTCAGTTATTTTTTCTTCACCATTTAGAAGGGTATCGTCTAAATCAAAAACAAGTAAATATTTCATATTATCACCAAATGATATTATTACATAAGATATTGTTTTATTCAAGAAATATTATTTTAAAACACTTGTAGAAAAAAAAGATATATTATTGTATAATATATAAAGATAGGAGGTATTATCTATGATTTATTCAATTAATTTTGGCGATTTCATAAATTTAGGTTCACTTTTCAGCTTTTTATTTGGAATCTTTTTTGGATTATCAATCGCATTTTTAATGTATATCTATAGTGTTTTAAAAACATTAAAAAAGAATAAATATTTAGTTAATGTTCAAAATTATGATATAGATGCTAAAGAAATTGAACTATTAGTTAAGTCCTATCAAGAGGGATTTCAAGAGGAAAAACTTAAAGGAATTGGTGATAATATCGTACGAACAACCAATATTTCCAAAGAAATGTCTATTAAGATTGCGGAAAAGTTTTTTCCTGATTCTAAATATCCTTTATATGAGATAAGTATTGATGAAGCAATTATGCTTGCGACATATATTACTAAGCGTGTTGATGAGTTATTGAGCCATCGAGGTTTACGCTTGTTTAGGAAAATAAAGATATCGCAAATTATTAAATGGTCAACTGTAAAAAAGGAAATTGATGAAACAGCAATTGTGCAAACAAGCAAAAAATACAAAATCAAGCAAAAGATAAAAGCAGTGATGGGAGTTTTGAATATTGTTAATCCAGTATATTGGGTTAAGAGAGTTGTTGTGGATAAATCAACAAATATCGTTATAAGAAAGATTTGTACAATGGTTATTGGTATCGTTGGTGAAGAAACATATAAGGTTTACAGTAAGAGCCTTTTTAAAGAGGAAATGGAAATTGATACTGGTGTTGAGAATTATTTTAAAGAATTAAAAGAAGAATTAGACAAGGATGGAACTATAGAAGTAGGGGAGGTGGCATAATGTTTTTTAAGAAAAAAGTAAAAGAAGAAAAAGAAGAGATAAAAGAACCTCTAGTGATTTTACAGATTGAAAAAGAGGTTGAAGGATTGAAGAAACCGAAATCTTCCTATAAGAGTTCAGAATTTGCATCGCCAATCTTTGGGCTTAGTGTTAAGGATGATGTAATTGTGCCTGATTCCCATGGATTAGGTGATACAATTCGCGAGTATGATGCCTTCAGAGACGAAAAGGATAAAAAGCTTCCGAAAAATTATGATGAATTTAAGTCAATGTCTGTTAGTAATAAGACACGTGCTGAAATTTTTGGAAGTGATGTTTATATTAAAGAAAGAACGCTAAAGGTTGATGAGAAGCCAAAAGCGCCTGCTGTTGATATCCCCTTTAATTTAGGAAATGGACAAATGGTAAAGGAATCTGTTGTGGTGACTGATGAGGTTGTAAGTGATGATTTCGTTTTATTTGATGACGACGAGATTACTATTGAAGAAAAGCCAAGTACAGTTTTTGATACACCACTAGATATATCATTTGATGATGAAAAAATAGAGGTTGGGTCTAATATTTTTGGACAAGATACGGTTACTATTGGTGTTGATGATGAAATTGAAACAGAGTTTGTGTTTGGTAATATTGATGATTTTAAAGAGGAACCTGATCCATTTAAGGATATTAAGCCTACAAAACCTATTGAAAAGCCTATTGTGAAGCCAATTGTTGATGAACCAACAACAATTATTAGAAATAAACCACAATACAAGCTTCCACCAATCAGTTTGCTTAAGAAAAAGGATTTTGATCGCTTCTCAAAGCCTGAATGGATTGATCAACAAATTGAAATCATTAATAATACCCTACGCCAATTTGATGTAGATGGTGGAGTAGTTGATTATTCTAAAGGGCCATCAATCACAAGATACGAGGTTAAACTTAGCCCTGGAGTAAATGTTAAAAAGGTTACAGCAATTGAAGATAATTTTAAAATGAACTTATCCGCAAAAACAATTCGTATTGAAGCACCAATCCCCGGTAAATCAACGGTTGGTATTGAGGTTCCAAATGTAATGTGTAGTGATGTTGCCTTTGGTAATGTTTGTGATACGGACGAATTTAGAAATTCTGAGCCGCTTAATGTTGGTATTGGGTTAGATATTTCTGGTAAAACTATTTATACCGATATTGCGAAGATGCCACATGGATTGGTTGCTGGTCAAACTGGTAGTGGTAAGAGTGTCTGCATTAACACAATTATCGTGAGTTTGTTGTTAAAGAACTCGCCTGATGATCTTAAATTGATGATGATTGACCCTAAGGTCATTGAATTATCTTGTTATAATGATTTACCACATTTGATTACGCCAGTTATTAATGATCCAAAAATGGCTGCTTTAGGATTAAAGTGGGCTGTTGATGAGATGGAAAAGAGATACCGACAATTTGCGGAGGTGCGTGCTCGTAATATTGTTGGTTATAATGAGGCTATTAAATCAATGGAGGGTATGAAAAAAATGCCTTACATTGTAATTGTTATTGATGAGTTAGCTGATTTAATGATGGCAGCCAGTCAAGATGTTGAAGATGCTATTAAGCGTTTAACCGCTAAATCAAGAGCAGCTGGTATTCATTTATTGGTTGCAACACAACGTCCAACAACTGATGTAGTTAAAGGAACAATTAAGGCCAATATTCCTTCACGTATTGCCTTTAAGGTTTCATCATATACTGATTCAATTACGATTTTAGACAATGCGGGAGCAGAAAATTTATTAGGCCGTGGAGATATGTTTATCCGCTTAAATGATAGCACAATTCGTGTTCAAGGGGCTTATGTATCCGATGGTGAAATTGATGCAATATGCGATTTTATTCGTGCTGAGTCAGCTCCTGAATATTTATTTACTCATGAAAATTTATCAGTTCAATTATCAAAAAGAGAAGTTGATGATGAATTATTCCCGGATGTTGCCCGATTTGTTGTTAATAATGAAAATCCATCAATCAATCGCATTCAAAAGGAATTCAATGTGGGATTTAATCGTGCACAAAAGTTATTTGAAATGCTTATTGACCAAGGAATTATATCTAATGGTCATGGTGGTAAACGTGAAATATTAGTTAATAATCAAGAGTTAGAAGAGATGTTAAATTCTTAATGGAGGTTACTTATGAGGCTTGCTAAGATTTTGGAAATTGAAGATGAACAAGAGAAAGAAAAAAGTATAGAAAAGTTTATGAAAACGACTTCAATTATTTCTTTTGTGGTAAGTCTTATAGCTTGGCTTTTTGGGGTTATAATTAATAGCCCAGCAAGTAAATTGTATGGTGATGTTATTCCTTTTGGAAAATATTTTATAACATTTTATTTTATTTTTTCCGTGGGACTTTTAATATTATGTTTTGTGTTTAATAAGAATTTAAATGATAAAGCAGTTTATGCTATTGATGTTTATAGTTTTTTTATGAAGATATTTTGTCTAATTTATTTATTGGCGGTTTATTTTTTAGGTGTTGTAGTTGTTGATGGAAATAGTATGAATCCTACGCTTTCTAATAATGATTATTTAATTGTAAGGAATTTTTGTTATAAACCAAGAAGAAATGATATTGTTATCGTTTATGTATCTGAAGACGAATATCCTATATTAACTACTTATAATAAAGAAACTGAGGCGATTGTAAAAAGAATAATTGCTATGCCTGGTGATTATGTTTCATCAAATGGTGGAGTTTTAACGGTAAATGGCAATAAAATTGATGATAATCTTCATTATAATGGCAAAAGTTATATTTTAAAAAGTGATCAGTATTTTATAGTTGGGGATAACTACTTTTATAGCTTAGATAGTAGATATATTGGTCCAATTAAAAAGGATGATATTGTTGGAAAGGTCTTGTATAGAGTGTTCCCATTTAAGAAAATTGGAGGAGTTAACTAATGGCAAATATTCAATGGTTTCCGGGCCATATGCAAAAGACAAAACGAGAGATTACAGAAAATTTAAAGCTTGTGAATATTGTTTATGTTGTTGTTGATGCAAGGCTTCCATATTCGAGTTTTAATCCAATGCTGTTTGATGTTATTAAAAACAAACCAGTTTTAGTTTTGTTTAATAAAGCTAAGCTAGCGGATGAAAATGAAACAAAAAAATGGACTAAATATTATAATGATAAGGGATATTATACGTTAGATGTTGATGCAATAACTGGATATAATATGAATAAGATTGTTGGTGTTACAAAAGAAATTTTAGCACCAGTGATTGAAAAAAATAAGGCTCGCGGGATTAATATAAATTTGCGTGCGATGATTATTGGAATACCAAATGTTGGGAAGTCAACAATCATTAATAAGATTGTTAAGAAAAAAGCCACAAATGTTGGGGACAAGCCAGGGGTAACAAAATCTTTACAATGGGTAAAAATTTCTAATGATATTGATCTTTTAGATACCCCGGGTGTTTTATGGCCGAAATTTGATGATGAGAAGATTGGGATGTCTTTAGCATTGTCCGGGGCAATTAAGGATGATATATTACCAATTGATGATGTATGTATATATGGATTTGAGTTTTTAAGTAAGTATTATTCAAGAGCTTTTTATGAAAGATATAAATTTAGTGAATATATTGATTTTAATCAAGCGTATTATGACATTGCTAAATTAAGAGGATGTATAAAAAATAATGAGATTGATTATGAAAAGGTTAATCGTTTGTTTTTACATGATTTAAGAAATGAACTTTTAGGAAGGATAACATTTGATCGTTATGATGAACTTGTATCAATATGAAAATGAATTATATCTTAAAGGTTATAATAACATTGCGGGAACTGATGAGGCCGGTAGAGGGCCTTTAGCTGGGCCAGTGGTAGCAGCAGCTGTTATTTTACCTAAGGGTTTAATTATTGAAGGAATAAATGATTCTAAAAAGCTTAGTGAAAAAAAGCGTGAGGAGCTAAGCTATATAATTAAAGAAAAGGCTGTTGCTTATAGTATTGTCTTTGTGGATGAGAAAAAAATCGATGAGATTAACATTTATGAGGCTTCAAGACTAGCAATGATAAAAGCTATTAGTGGTTTAAAGGTTAAAGCGGATTATGTTTTAAGTGATGCGATGCCGATTAATTCATTGGATGTTGAGGTGTTGCCAATTATTAAAGGTGATGCGAAAAGTGCATCTATTGCGGCAGCAAGTATTTTAGCTAAGGTCGCAAGAGATCATTATATGGAGAAATTAGATTCAAAGTATCCAGAATATGGATTTAAGAAGCATAAGGGTTATCCGACTAAGGCGCATATTGAGGCAATAAAAAAATATGGAGTTTTAGATTGTCATCGTAAGACTTATGGTCCGGTAAGAGAACAATTAGTAATCCAATTAGAATTAGATTTATAAAAGCGATGATTATCGCTTTTTATTTTATGACAAATTGTCTTTTTTTATTTATTGTTTTATTGTTTTTTTAGAGTTAAAATATATTTGAGGTAATGGAAATGATTAGTTTATTTAACACAAATAGGATGATAACTGAAGAAGAAAAGCTTGGGGTAATTCCTAAATTTAAGGAAGTTGCCTCAAAATCAATGAAAATAATTCTTCCAGCTATGATTGAAACGTTTTTTGTTGGACTTATTTCAATGATGGATACAATGATGGTTGGTGGATTAGGATTGGATGCTATTGCATCGGTTTCTTTAACAAATCAGCCAGTATATATTACTATTTGTTTTTTTGTGGCTTTAAATATTGGGCTTACAGCGGTTGTCAGTAGGGCCAAGGGAGCTAATAATCAAAATCTAGCAAATCGGGCCTTGAAGCAGGTAATTTTATTGGATTTGTTTTTGATTGCAATATTGACATTTATTTGTATAACCTTTGCTAGACCCATTTTATTTTTTTGTGGGGCAAGAAGTGATACGATTGATAATGCAGTTGCTTATTTTCGAATCGTCAGTGTTGGTTTGGTTTTTAATGGTTTAAAATTATCAATTACAGCCGCTCATCGTGGTGTTGGAAAAACTAAAATATCAATGATAACTAATATTACGGCGTCAATTGTCAATGTAGGTCTTAATTATATATTGATAAATGGAAAGTTTGGGATTCCCGCATTAGGAGTTGAAGGAGCAGCATTGGCAACTGTTATTGGCCATTATGTAGCCTTTATCATCAGTATTTGTTCAATTTATCATTCTAATGGATATTTATGTTTTACTTTTAAAGGTTTCTTTAAATTTGATAAGGAGGTTTTACTACCACTCAAAAATGTTGGATTATCAGCTTTAGCCGAACAATTATTAATGCGTGCGGGATTTTTGATTTTTGCAATAATGATTGCTTCTTTGGGAACGGAAAAGCAAGGAATTCATCAAGTGTGTCTATCAATTAACTCTTTGATGTTTACGCTTGCGGATGGTTTTGCGATTGGTGCAGCAGCAGTTGTCGGGCATCGCTTAGGAGAAAAAAGGAAGGATCTAGCAAAGGTATATTGTCGGGTTATTCAGGTTATATCCGTTTCGACAGCTTTAGTTTTATTTACTTTTGTGGTTATTTTTCGCGAATGGTTAGTTGGACTATATATCGATGTAGAATTAGAGCCTAATGCATATGAATACGCTAGTAAATTAATGATTGTTGCGTCAATCATGCTAATACCTCAAAACATTCAATGGGTACTAACTGGGGTACTAAGAGGTAGTGGAGATACTAAGTTTACGGCTATGACTTCTTTTATAAGTGTGACAGTTGTTAGACCATTGTTTTCTTTTTTATTATGTTATGGTTTTGGTTTCGGATTGTTTGGAGCTTGGTTTGGAATGGTTTTAGATCAACTTATTAGAATGACCTTAAATATGTGGCGCTTTAAATCGGGAAAATGGGCGAAAGAAAGTTTATAATATTTAAAAACAAAGTTTTTAAGAGGAAAATAGTAAAATTTTTCCTCTTATTTGTATTATTTAGAGGGTTGACAAATCGGAAAGGCAATAGTATATAATATAAAAAGGGTGATGTAAATGAAAAATATAATAATCGTCGAATCACCATCAAAGTCTAAGACTATTGAAGGATACATGGGGAAAGATTACAAGGTTCTATCTTCAAAGGGTCATGTCCGTGATTTAGCTATTTCTGGACGTGGTGGATTAGGAATTGATGTTGAAGATAACTTCCGTCCAACTTATGAGAATATTAAGGAAAAGGAAGCTTTGATAAAGGAACTTCAACGCGAGTGTAAAAATGCTTGCGTTTTTCTGGCTACCGACCCCGATAGAGAGGGAGAGGCTATCAGTTGGCATCTTGCACAAATCCTTAATTTAGACTTAAAACAATCAAATCGTGTAGTCTTTAATGAGATTACAAAACCAGCGATTTTAGAGGCTTTTAAGCATCCTAGGCAAATAGATATGAATTTAGTTTCAAGCCAAGAAACAAGGCGTATTTTAGACCGTATAATTGGATTTAAGTTGTCAAAGCTTTTACAATCAAAAATCAAAAGTAAATCTGCTGGTCGTGTGCAAAGTGTTGCATTAAAGATGATTGTGGATTTAGAGAAGGAAATTGTGAAGTTTAAACCTGAGGAATATTGGACTATTAAGGCCGATTTCCATAAATTCACTGCGGATTTAGAAAAACATAATGGCAAAAAAATTAAACTGAATAATATTGATGATGTTAAGGAAGTATTAAATAATTTAGGTGATAAATTTATCGTTGGTGATGTTGATAGTAAGACAACAAGTAAGGAATCAAAACCGGCTTATATTACTTCAACCCTTCAACAAGAGGCGTCCACAAAATTAAACTTTGATTCAAGCAAGACAATGCGTTTAGCTCAAGGTCTTTATGAAGGTAAAAAAATTGGTGATGAATTTGTCGGTTTGATTACCTATATGCGTACAGATAGCGATCGATTAAGTGATTTATTTATTAATGATGCTAAGAGTGTTATTGAAAATACTTTTGGTAAGGAATATATTGGTAGTAAAAAACACAAGAAGAGTGTTAATTCGCAGGATGCTCATGAGGCTATTAGACCTACAAGCCCTCATCGTACGCCAGAGATGATTAAGGCTCACTTAACAAATGATGAATATAAGCTTTACAATTTGATTTATAATCGTGCGATGGCTTCTTTAATGGCTCCAGCCAAATATCAAACTACAAAGGTTAGCATTTTAAATAATGGATATGAGTTTAAGGCTAATGGAAGTGTAATGGTATTTGATGGGTTTACAAAATTTATCAAAGATTCTAAGGATCAATTACTGCCTAATTTGAAGGTTGGTGATTCTTTAGAGGCTAAAGAGATTATTGATGCTCAACATTTTACAACTCCACCTTCAAGATATAGTGAAGCGCAGATTATTAAGGACATGGAGGAATTAGGTATTGGTAGGCCTTCAACATATGCGCAAACAATTAAAACTTTAAAGGATCGCGACTACATATCAGTTGTGGATAAGAAATTTATACCTACTGAGCAAGGAATTATTACGGTTGATAAGCTTGATGAGTTTTTTAAAGATATTATTAATGTAAAATATACTGCTAGCTTAGAAGAAAAGCTAGATAAGGTAGCGTCAAATTCATCTTTAGGTATTGATGTTGTAAAAGAGTTTTATAATGATTTTATTCCGATGCTTGATAATGCTAATGCTAACATGAAGCAGGTTAGTCATGAGACTGGTGAGATATGTCCAATTTGTGGTAAACCTTTAGTTAAAAGAAAAGGAAGATTCGGAGAATTTGATGCTTGTAGTGGATATCCAAAGTGTAAATATATTAAAAAAGAGGAAGTACCTAAGAAAGAGGTTGTTAGTACTGGAGTACTTTGTCCAATTTGTAAAAAAGGACATATGGTAGAAAGAATTGCCAGCAAAGGTAAAAGTAAAGGGAAGCCTTTCTATGCTTGTGATAACTATCCAAAATGTAAGAACATCGTATCATTAAAGCCGACAGGTGATTACTGTGAAAAATGTGGTAGCTTGATGGTTTTTGGTGAAAATGGAATTATATGTTCAAATGAAAATTGCAATAACAAATAATTTGTAAAAAAAACGCAAAAATTGTCGCAGTATAGTTCACAAAGAAATAATTATATGTTAATATCTAGTTGTACTTGAGAAAGTACTACTTATCCCCTATTGTGTATGCGAGAGCATACCAGTGAATTCATTATTCACAAATCCCCTTTAAATGAGCCAAGCCCCCCAAGCTTGGCTTAATCCCTTTTTAAGGGATATTTTTTTTAATATGATAAAATTTTATTAGGAAAATATTAAATTAAATGTTATAATTAAATCTGGAAGGATTGATAAGATGGGATTGTTTTCGAAATTATTTGGTTCTAAAAAGAAGGAATCAAACAAATATAAAATTGGAATGAATAAAACTAGAACTGGGGTTTTAGGAAATTTAAAGAAATTATTATCATCAAAATCAATAATTGATGATGAATTATTTGATGATTTAGAGGAAATGTTTATTATGGCTGATATTGGTGTTGATACTGTTGTCAGCTTTATGGACGATATAAAGGATGAGGTTAAGATTCAAGGTATTACTGATCCAAGCTTGTTACAACAAATTATTGTTGATAAGATGTTTGAAATATATTTAAAGGGTGAGGTAGTAGATGCTAACCTTAATGAGGTTGAGGGGTTAAACGTTTACTTATTTGTAGGCGTTAATGGAGTTGGAAAGACAACAACTATTGCAAAGCTTGCAAATAAACTAAAAAAAGAAGGAAAAAAGGTTTTATTAGCTGCTGGTGATACCTTTAGGGCTGGAGCTATTGAGCAATTATGTGTTTGGGGCGAAAGAATTAAATGTGATGTCGTTACCAAAGAGGCTGGAAGCGATCCTTCAAGCGTTATTTTTGATGCTATTCAAAAGGCAAAAAAGGAAAAATATGATGTTCTAATTTGTGATACTGCAGGTCGATTACAAAATAAAGTAAATTTGATGAAGGAATTAGAGAAGATTAAGCGAGTTATTTCTCGTGAGGTGCCTAATGCTCCACATGAAACCTTATTGGTTATTGATGCGACAACTGGTCAAAATGGAATGAGCCAGGCGAAGATTTTTATGGAGACTACTGATGTTAGTGGAATTGTTTTATCAAAGCTTGATGGTACTGCTAAGGGTGGAATTGTTTTAGCTATTAGAAATGAGTTAGGAATTCCAATTAAATTCGTTTGCTTAGGTGAAAAGGTTGACGATATCGAGGTATTTGATATTGAACAATACATCTACGGATTATTCGCTGATTTCTTTGATGAGGAATAGTTATGGATAGTTTATTAAAACATGAAAGATTAAATGAGCTATTTGATTGTTATGAGGCATTATTGACTGAAAAACAAGCCGAATATTTCAAAATGTATTATTTTTTAGATTATTCATTGCAAGAGATTGCTTTAACGTTTGAGCTATCAAGAAATGCAATTTTTGATACCTTGAAGAAGGTAGAAAAAATATTAGAGGATTATGAGAGTAAACTACATTTATTAGAGAATAAAAAGAAACGCAATGAAATATATGATAAAATGGAAGAAAGTTTTTCTTTAAGATTATTAGAAGAATTAAAAAAGATCGATTAAAAGGGTGATTATATGGCATTTGAGAATTTAAGTGATCGTTTACAAATGGCTCTTAGAAGAGTAACTGGTCGCGGAAAATTAAATGAAAAAGATATTGATGAAATGATGCGTGAGGTTCGTCTTTCATTACTTGAAGCCGATGTTAACTATAAGGTAGTTAAGGAATTTACGCAATCAGTTAAGGAACAAGCCTTAGGAGAGAAGATTCTTTCAGGATTAAATCCAGGACAACAGGTTGTTAAGGTTGTTCACGACGAATTAAAGCGTGTAATGGGTGATGAGGCTAGTGGATTAGCTCTTAAGGTAAATGGAATGAGTGTCATTATGACAATCGGTTTACAAGGTGCTGGTAAGACTACCGCTATTGGTAAGTTAGCTTTATATTTAAGAAAAAATGAAAAGAAAAAGCCAATGCTAATTGCGGCCGATATCTATCGTCCTGCGGCTATTGATCAATTAGTTACCATAGGAAAATCTTTAAATATTGAGGTTTTTCAAGAAGGAACAGCGAAAAAAGCATGGGACATTGTTAGTGATGGATTAGATTATGCCAAGGCTAATGGCTATGATGTTGTTATTATTGATACTGCTGGTCGTTTACATATTGATGAGACAATGATGGATGAATTAGTTGAGGTTAAGCGTGTTTCAAAACCAGATGAGGTTTTATTAGTTGTCGATGCGATGACTGGACAGGATGCAGTAAATGTCGCAAAAACATTTAATGATAAAATTGGGGCAACAGGTGTTATCTTGACAAAATTAGATGGTGATACTCGTGGTGGAGCGGCGTTATCAATCAGAAGGATAACTGAACTTCCAATTAAGTTTATGGGTACTGGTGAAAAGCTTGATGCCTTAGAGGTATTTCATCCAGATCGTATGGCTGGTCGTATCCTTGGAATGGGTGATGTTGTTTCATTAATTGAAAAGGCAACAGAAGCTATTGATGAAGATGAAGCAATGAACATGATGGAAAAAATGATTAATAACACCTTTAACTATAATGATTTATTAAAGCAATTTAAGATGATTAAAAGAATGGGTTCAATCGGTAAGATTCTTGGTATGATTCCTGGTTTAGGAAAGATGCGTGAAGCGGCTAAGAATATTGATGATAAGCAGCTTCAATACATTGAGGTAATTATTGGATCAATGACGGAAGAGGAACGTAGGAATCCGGATTTAATTAATAAGTCATCTAAGCGCCGTGAGAGAATTGCTAAGGGTAGTGGGCGTAGCGTTGCCGAGGTAAATAGACTTCGTCAATCCTTAGAACAACAAGCGCAAATGATGAAAAAGATGAGCACCATGAGTGAATATGAGATGCAAAATATGACAAGAAATATGCAAAATTACGCTCCTACTCAATCAAAGGGTAAAGGAAAAGGAAAAGGTAATTTTAGAATTAAATAAGGATTTTTAAAATCCTTTTTTAAGTGGAGGTGAAGATTTATGTTTTATCCAAAGCCTTTAAAGGAAGGTGGAACAATTGGGTTAGTTGCACCATCATTTGGTATTAAAATTGAACCATACTTATCAAGGTATAATGCCGCAAAAAAAAGATTCCTTGATTTAGGATATAAAATTATTGAAGCACCAAGTGTCTATAATTTATATCGTGCGGCATCTAATGATGCCAAAACACGCGCAAAAGAATTTATGGACATTTATTTGAATCCAGATGTTGATGTTGTCTTTAGTGTGGCTGGTGGAGAAATTATGATTGATATGCTCTATCATCTTGATTTTGAAAAACTAAAGGATGTGCATAAATACTTTATTGGTTATTCTGATAATACATGCTTAACCTTCCTGCTTACAACATTAAATGATGTTTCAACAATCTATGGCCAATGCTTTCCTCCTTTTGGAATGCGTGTGCTTGATGAGTCATTAATTGATCAATTAGATTTAATAAAAGGGTTGAAATATAGCTTTAATAGCTATGATAAATATGAGGTTAATGATTTGAAAAAGGATGATTATTTAGCTGGTTTTAATAAGACTGAGGAGGTTGTTGTTGGGTATATCAATAATAACTTTGCAACAGGTACTTTATTAGGTGGCTGTCTTGATGTTTTAGCATTAATCAGGGGAACGAAATTTGATAATGTTAAAAATTATACTAAGGATAAAAAAATACTATGGTATTTTGAGGCGTGTGAGTTAAATCCAGTTGCGATATATCGTGAACTTTTTTTGCTTAGAAAACAAGGTTGGTTTGATACAGCTAGTGGTTTTATTTTCGGACGTAGTTTTTTTACCGATAAAATGTTTGATATCGATTATTTGACTGCTATAAAAATGGCTTTAGAGGATTTGAACGTTGGGATTATTTATAATTTTGATATTGGACATTTAGCCCCAACCATCCCTATTTTAAATGGAAGCTTCGCAAAATGTGAGGTTATCAATAATAAAGGATATATTTCTTATGAAAGAAAATAACATTAAAGAAAAATTAAAATTGCTTCCTGAAAAGCCAGGATGCTATTTGATGAAAAATAGTGATGGAGTAATTATTTATGTTGGTAAAGCTAAGATTTTAAAGAATCGTGTTAAAAGCTATTTTACAGGCAGTCATAATGCTAAGACGACCTTGCTTGTTAGTGAGATTGATGATTTTGAATATATTATTACCTCTAATGAATTAGAGTCTTTAGTTTTAGAAATTAATTTAATTAAAAAGTATGATCCAAAATATAATATAAAATTAACGGATGATAAGAGCTATCCGTATATTTTGTTGACGCATGACAAACATCCGCGATTATTAGTTGTGCGTAATAATAAAATCAAGGGTAATATGTTTGGCCCTTACCCTAATGTTAAGGATGCACGTAATACAATTGATTTATTAAATAAGTTATATCCACTTCGTAAATGTAATAATATCCCCAAAAAAGAGTGTTTATATTATCATTTAAATCAATGCTTAGCTCCTTGTATTAATGATGTGAAAACCGAGGAATATAGCGATTATCTTAAAAAAATTACAAGATTTCTAAAGGGCGATACTTCTGAGGCCTTAAACGCTTTAAAGGTTAAGATGAATGAATATAGTGAAAGTCTAAGATTTGAGGAAGCTAAGGAATGCCTAGATTTAATTAATAGTATTAATACAACGGTTGAAAAACAAAAAATCATTTTAAATGATAATGTTGATCGTGATATTTTTGGATATAGCTGTGATGATTTAGATTTAAGCATCTATGTTTTATTTATGCGTGGTGGAAAAATCGTTGGAAACCACCGAATCATATTAAATATTATTTCAACGCCATTAGAAACGTTTAATGAGTATTTAATAAATTTTTATGAGGTTAATCCAAAGCCCAAGGAAATTTTAATTCCTTATGATGAGGATGATTCTATTATGGAAGAGTTTTTAAAGGTAAATATTGTGACCCCAAAAATTGGCGAGAAGAAAAATTTAGTCTTAATGGCCGTTAATAATGCTAAGGAGGCTTTAGATAATTCTCGTGAATTATTGATGAATAAAAAGAGTGTTAAGGTTGATGCTTTAAATGAATTAAAGGACCTATTAGGAATTAAGTATCCGCGAAGAATTGAAGCCTTTGATAATTCAAATATTATGGGGACTAATCCAGTAAGTGCGATGGTTTGTTATATCGATGGAGAGAAGTCACCAAAGGATTATCGTAAATATAAGGTTAAGACTGTTTCTGGTATGGATGATTATGCCACAACAAAGGAAATAATATATCGTAGATATTTTCGACTTTTAATGGAAGATGGACAAATGCCAGATTTAATCATTATGGATGGCGGATTAGGACATTTAAATGCCGTTTTAGAAATTATTAATTCTTTGAATTTAAGCATTAATGTTATTGGTTTAAGGAAGGATAATAATCATAAAACAGAGGCAATTATTTATAATAATCAAGAGTATGAAATTAAGAGTAGAAGAAATCTATATCAATTATTATTTAATATTCAAGAAGAGGTTCACCGTTTTGCGATTACCTTCCACAAGAGTGTTCGTAGTAAGGGTATGATGGCATCGAAATTAGATAATATTAGAGGATTAGGGCCTAAGAGAAAGGAAAAACTACTAAAGGAGTTTAAGACGATAGTTAATATTTCAAATGCTAGCCTCGAGGATTTTAAAAAGCTAGGTTTAGAAAGTATTTATGAAGAGGTAATGAATAAATTAAAACAATAAAAGTGGATATTCATCCACTTTTTTCATATAATACATACAATTATTCCTAATATTCCACTTATTGCAATTAGTAATATTGAGTTCATTTTTTTATTGAATAGTTTTTGAGATAAAAAATATGATAATGATATAAAAAGAAATATAATTATGCTATCAATATCAAAATTGATGTTATTTAAGCTGTTATGATTGATACATTTTAAAAATAGTAAAATACCTGTTGAAAGAATTAGGGCAATAATTACCGGCTTAATTCCTTTCATAAAGTAGGTGAAATGTTTATTTTGAATTAGCTTTTTCATAATAGTTACGATTAAAATAATTATTATAAATGAAGGTAATACAACACCTAATGTAGCAATAATGCTTCCAAATAGACCTCCTTGAACGGATCCAATATAGGTTGCCATATTTACTGCGATGGGCCCAGGGGTTGATTCACACACACCAATAAAATCATAAAACATGTCTTCATTTAGCCATCCATATTTTAATACAACATCTTTGACTAGGGGAATCATAGCATACCCACCACCAAAGGTAAATAAGCCAATTTTAAAGAATTCAAAGAATAACTTAAAATAAATCATATCAATTATTCTCCTTTGCTTTTTTTATATTGTTAAATATTATTCCAATTATTCCCCCAATTAATATTAAATAGATAGAGGAGAAGGATTTGCTATTTATTTCTAAAATGATTATAGTAGATAATATCAAAATAAAAATGATATTAAAAAACAAATCCCTTTTGGCTTTTATAAACATACTAAAACCGGCTTTTAATATTAAAAATGAAACAGCACATTTGATTCCTGTAAAGGCATATTGAATATACTGATTTTGCATAAATTCATCTAAGAATAAAGAAATCGAAAAGATAATAATTATTGATGGAAGAATTACTCCTAAGGTTGAAATAAGGCCTCCTAAAAGCTTTTTTTGTTTGTATCCAATATAGGTTGCCATATTAATGGCGATTGGTCCTGGAGTAGATTCAGCTATTGCGATTACCTCAAGCATTTCATCCTCAGTCATCCATTTGTTTTTGTTTACTATTGTCTCCTTTATTAAGGGAATCATAGCGTATCCTCCCCCAAAGGTAAACAATCCAAGTTTAAAGAAAATAAAGAATAGTTTAAACATATCTTTCACCTCAATTGCTATTATATATCTTGATAAATAATATTAAAAATAATATAATTTAATTAAGTTTATATTAAATTTAATATGAGGTGATTTAATGACACTAAAGCATTTGAAGATCTTTGTTTGTGTTGCGAAGCATGAGAATATTACGCGAGCATCAAAAGAATTATATATGACTCAACCAGCGGTAAGTTTAGCAATAAGAGAGTTAGAAGAAAAATATAATATTAAGCTTTTTAAAAGGGAAAAACAAAGAATTAGGATAACTGATGATGGTAAAACCTTATTACAATATGCTAATAGCACATTAAATAGTTATAATGATTTTGAAGAGGTTGCGATTAAAGGATCAAAGAATAAGAATGTAAAAATAGGTGTATCGATTTCTGTGGGTGAAAAAATAGTTCCTAATTTGTTTAATGATTATGAGAATAAGAACTATATCATGTTTAATGTTTCAACATCTGATGATATAATAGATAAGGTATTATCCCTTGATGTTGATTTTGGGATTGTAGAAACGCCAAATATTGACCCAAGATTAAATGTAATTAGCCTTATTAGTGATGAAATAATCTTAGTAGCAAGTAAAACTTATAACGTTCCTGATGAAATAAAAATAGATGATTTAATTAGATATCCAATGCTTTTAAGAAATAAGAATACTGGTGTGAGAAACGCTTTTGAAAATACTTTGGGTTTATACAATATTAAGATCAATCCTTATATTGAATCGATTTCTAATACTTCTTTAATTGAATTTGCTAAAAATGGATATGGAATAGCGGCCATACCAGCAATTATTTATAATGATAGTTTGGATTTGAAGATAATTAAATTAAAAGATATTAGCATAACAAGGCCAATTTCTTTAATTTATAAATCAAATAATACATTAAGTGATGAAGAGGAAAAATTAATTGAATATATTATAAAAAATATTTCCGCAACCAATAGTTGCTTAAATTAAAACTAAAGTTGGTAGATGAAAAAATCTTTTTTTAATAAAATAATCTTGAAAAAAAAGGAGTGGAAATTTATGAATATAGAAATTGCAAATCGCCTACAAGAATTAAGAAAAAAGAATGGCTATTCCCAAGAAGAACTTGCAAATAAATTAGGAATATCAAGGCAAGCGGTATCGAAGTGGGAACGTGCTGAATCATCTCCGGATACTGATAATTTAATTTGTTTAGCTAAATTGTATAATGTTTCATTAGACTCTTTATTATTTACTGAAGAAAGTATAGAAGATATTAAAGAAAATCAAATTAATGAAGATAATATTGATCAAATGGATAAAAAAACAGGATTTTCGGTAAAATTATCAGATCGTTTAGCTGGTCCTATTGTTTTAAGCATTGTCACAATTTATTTATTTTTAGGAATTGTATTTGATTACTGGCACCCAGGATGGATTATATTTTTATTAATTCCCATTTTAATTACTCTTATCGATGCGATAACTAAGAAAAATGGATCATTATTTGCCTACCCAATTTTTGTTTTAGCGCTTTATTTATTTTTCTCAATTGAGTATGGTATTTGGCATCCATTATGGTTAATATTTATTACTATTCCCATTTATTATTGTATATGCGATGCATTTAACAAAAATTACTGGCAATAAAAACACATTTATATTAGAATAACATAAAATAATTTTGGGAGGGATTTTCATTAAAAGATTGAGCTTATTAACTCCTAGAGAATTAGAAATATTTAAACTGTTGATTCAAAATAACACGACAAGGACTATCGCTGAAACATTAAACATAAGTGAAAAGACGGTTAGAAATCATATTTCAAATGTTATTCAAAAGTTGGGAGTTAGCGGTAGAACACAAGCAATCGTTGAATTGTTTAAATTAGAGGAATTAGAGTTATAGAAATGTTGGACTTACAATAATAATTGTAGGTCTTTTTTATTAAAAAGTGATTTCCAAGAAACATTTTAAAAATAGTATGATATAATCATACTAAAGGTGATTGGGATGGAAAGATTAAATAATTTAAAGGAAAATTTCATAGTTGTTTGTCCAGAGAGTGAAAAGTATGGATTAATGAATATTATCAACCCACTTGCTCATGTGAAGTATATGAGTAAAAATGATATTATGAAAAATGCTTTTTTTGATTTTGATTTAAAGGCAATTATGCATGTTAAAAGTAATTTTAATTATAGCTTTTCAAACTCTAAGGAGATTCTTAATAACCTTTATGGGATTAAAAAGCATAATGCAAAATTGGATTTATTATATGATATTTATCAATCCCTTTTAAAAAATGATTTATTAAAACTTAATCCGTTGTTTAAGTTAATTTTTAAAAATAAAAAGGTGTTAGTTTATCGTTATCATGAGCAGGATAGAGAATTAAAAAATGCTCTTAATATTTTAGAGGCAGATTATGATTTTATAAAGAATGATCGCTTAGGATATCATCATGATTATTATTCATATAAAACGATAAGTGAAGAGGTTAGTGCTTTATTTATTAAGATTATGAGTTTAGTTAATAGTGGTGTGGATTTGAATAAAATTTTTATTTATGATTATCCAAGTGAATATGATCTTATTTTAAAGAAGTATGCTAGATATCATAATATTCATATTGAAGAAAAAAACAAAAGGGTTATCTATGATTTGCCGGTATTTAAAAGATTCTTAGGATACTTAAAGGATTTAAGCTTAAAGGAAGCTTATGATCAAATATCAAAGGATAAGGATTTTGATATTTTTAGCGTTTTAAATAACGATTTAAATATAATCAATGAATTAAGTTTGAATAAAGATTGTTTGATTGATGCGGTTATTTCAATTGCTAAAAATAAGTATGCTAAGCCTGTAGAGTATGATAAGCAAATTCGTATTTGTAGAAGTGCAGTTTCTGATGATGAATATGCTTTTATGCTTGGTTTTTCGATTGGCGCCTATCCGGTTATAAAAAAGGATATTGATTTTTTAACTGATGAGGAAAAGATGATTTTAAATCACAATACATCAGCGATTGAAAATATGATTAATAAGGATCAATTGATTGATTTTATTAGTAACACGAAAAATCTAGTTATATCCTTTAAGTATAAAGAAGGTAAAACGATTTATTATCCATCAATTTTAACAAAGGAATTAAGAATGGTGGAAATAAAAGGAGAATTAGAGGATGTGCGATACTCTTTTAATTGTGCACATCTAGAAGTTGCGGAGCATAAGGATTTAAATATGATGTATGGTCTAAAGAGTCCTTATATGAATTCTTATAGTGATGATGAAATTGGGTTTATGAAGTATAATCATAGCTTCAAAGGATTAAATGGTATAAATGATAATTCTATGAAATTATCAAGCACCAAGATTGAAGATTATAATAATTGTCCATTTAAATATTTTGTTAAATATGTTTTAAACGTTAATGAATATATTCCAAGCTTTAGTGCAAGATTAGGAACCCTATTTCACAAGATACTTGAGGATTCCGTAGAAAAGGAAATCAACCTTCTTGATTATAGTGATATGATTAATGAAAACTTTACAACAGCTAAAGAGAGATTTTTTGTTAGAATGCTTTTGCCACAGGTAAATAATGTGATTAAAAAGAATCAAATGATGATGAGCAATTCTTTATTTAAAAGAGTATTAACAGAAGAAAAGATTATTATTGATATTGATGATAAAACAAAACTTGATGGTCGAATTGATAAAATAATTTTTGATGATGAGAAAAAAAATCTAGCGGTTATTGATTGTAAGACTTATGATTTAAAATTTAGCAAGGAATATACAAAATATGGCTTAAATATGCAATTACCAATTTATTCACTATTGTTAAAAAATAAATTTCCTGATTATGAAAATATTGGTATTTTCATTCAAAACGTTTTAACAAAAGAGGATAAAGAATTAGATGATTTATATCAATTAAATGGATTATTTGTTAATGATTCAGAGATTATTAAGCGCCTTGATCAGGAACTTGGAAGCATAAGTGATGATAAAATGATTACAAAATCACGCTTTATTGCTAAAGCTAAATTAAAAAAGGATGGTTGCTTAGATGCAAGATCAGGAATTGATAAGAAGGAATTAGATGGGTTAGTTGATATTGCAGATGAACAAATAAAAATTGCAATAAAAAGAATTAGAAATAATGAATTTGATATTAAGCCTATTAAAATTGATAGTAATAAGAATTGTGCATATTGTGATTTTAAAGATATATGCTTTATGACTAATGATGACATCAATAGGGTTTCAGTAAAGGATGTGGATACGGATGAGATTTGAGGATTATACTAAGCCCCAACAGGAGGCTATTATTGCTAAAGGGGAAAATATCATTGTGTCCGCTGGTGCTGGTAGTGGTAAGACGCAGGTATTGACCCAAAGGGTTGTGCATTTTATAAAAAATGAGGGATATCACCTTAATGAATTCTTAATTTTGACATTTACCAATTTAGCAGCTGGTGAGATGAAGGAGCGTATTAGAAAGGAATTAGAGAAACAAGGATTAGATGCTTCTAAGGATGTCGATTTAGCAGATATTTCAACCTTTGATTCCTATGCTTTAAAGCTAGTTAAAAAGTATCATGTGCTATTAAATGTTAGTAACGATATCTCAATTGTGGATGGTAGTATCATTTCGGTTAGAAAGCGTACGATGTTAAATGACATTCTAGAGGAATATTATCAAGGAGAAGACGATGATTTTAATCGCATGATTAAAAGATTTTGTTTTAAGGATGATTCAGATATTTTAAGTTTGCTTTTGATGTTATATGACAAAAAAAGCAAAAGTGATGATGATTATTTAGATAATTTTGTTAATCGCTATTATAATTTAGAATATATATATGAATTAGTGGAATATGTTTCTAATAAGTTAAAAGAAAAGTTGCGTGAATTATTACCATTATTAAATAAATTACCTAATATTCCTATAAGCACAAAGGATAAAAGATCATATGGCGATTTAGTACGTTTACAATTAGAAAAGCTTTATGATGCTAAAGAATATGATGATTATTTAAAATTTTTAAAATTTGATATAGAGATTCCTAAAAAGCCAAAAAATGCTAAGGATGATTCAATCGATGAGTTTGAAAAAAAGTTTAGTGATTTGCTTGATTTTGCAAGTAATCTCCCACCATCAAAAGATGCTTTTATAGAAAACTATCAAAATGATATTAGTATCGCAAACAAGCTGATTGAGATTGTTAGGAAATTGGACCAAAGAATTTTAGAATTTAAAGAAAAATATCAAGTTTTTGAATTCAATGATATTGCTAAAATGGCTTTAAAATTAGTTAAAGAAAATCAAGAGATTAAAGAGAGCATAAAGAATAGTTTAAAGATGATTATGATTGATGAATATCAGGATACGTCATTAATCCAAGAAAACTTTATCAATGAAATTGAAAATAATAACGTTTATATGGTTGGTGATGTTAAGCAATCAATTTATCGCTTTAGAGATGCTAAAAGTGAAATATTTACTA
This sequence comes from Anaeroplasmataceae bacterium, assembly GCA_016294165.1. GTDB lineage: Bacteria > Bacillota_I > Bacilli_A > Acholeplasmatales > JAEDCM01 > JAEDCM01. The sequence goes on along the minus strand of JAEDCM010000005.1, from coordinate 25,377 downwards.
ATAAATATAACAAGTATAAAGAACATAATGGTGGTCGAGTTATTGATTTAAACAAAAATTTCCGTTCGCGTAAAGAGGTATTAGATGATATCAATTATTTGTTTAAGCAAATCATGAATGATGATTGTGGTGGAGCAAATTATGCTAAGGACCATATTATTGAGTTTGGAAATAAGAGTTATGCTAAAAACTCTTATAATAATAATGCTGAATTTTTAATTTATGATCCACGTAATCATAAGAATTCTGTGGATGTTGAAGCTAGGTTAATTGCCCAAGATATTATTAATAAGATGAATTCTAGATATCAAGTATTTGATGGGAAACAAGGTCTCAGAGATTGTAAATTTTCTGATTTTTGTATATTGATGGATCGTGGAGTTGAATTTGAAAAATACGTTAAAATTTTTAATGAATATCAGATTCCTTTATATATGGTGAAAGATGAGAATATAACAAGTAATGATTGTGTTACAATTCTTACAAATCTGCTTAAGCTTATTAAATATATTTTTGATGATGATTTTAATAGCACGGGTTTTATTCATACATTTGTTTCTATTGCTCGTTCATTTATATATGAATATGGTGACGATAAAATATATGAAATATGTTGTAATAAGGCTTTTTATAATGATCCGATTATAAAGGATATTAAAGATATTATTAATAAAAATAGCCATTTGTCAATATCAGATTTATTTGAGGAGATCTTATTTTCTCTAAATTTTTATTATCGCATTATTAGATTGGGAAATGTCATAAAAAATGAACAATATATTGATCAATTTTTAAGTATGATTAAGCAAATGGTTGGATTAGATTATACAATTGATGATTTAATAATTTTTATGAGCTATGTTAATGAATATAATATTAAGCTAACTTTACCAAGTGTCGGATCAGAACTTGATAATGTGCAAATAATGACGATTCATAAATCTAAGGGATTGGAGTTTAATATAGTTTATTATTCTGGTTTAACTGCGAATTTTAATCGCGAAGAAATAAAAGCAAAAATGAGTTTATGCGATTATGGGCTTGTTCTTCATAATGAGTATTTAAATGTTATTAAAATGATAAATGAGGATCATGAAGTATTAGAGGATACATCAGAAAAAATCAGATTGTTTTATGTTGCGCTAACTAGAGCTCGAGAGAAGATGATTTTCTTGTATCCAACAGATGTGAGCGAATATTTTTTGGTTGAGAATTATAAAACTTATAATAAATATTATGGTTATGATATAAGCACGATAATTAATTCATTCAAAAATAATGAGTTTAATAAAGAAGTATTTAGAATGCTTATTAGCGATTATGATATTAATCTATCATCGAAATTCTATCGATTAAGTATCGATGAGATAAGAGAATTTAGTGAAGAAGAAATAATGAATTATCAGGTTCATTTAGATTATAATGCTTATATTGATAATACATATTTACCTGTAGCATTAAGGAACCTTTACAATGATTATATGGATAATATACTCTCACTTAATGAACTTATTGAAATATTGTTTATTTTTGGTAAAACTATTAAACCATCGTATTTAAAAAAATATAAGGATAGAAATCTTAAGGAATATAAAGAAAGTCATTTTATTGATCATTATTCTTCATTATGCAACTTTAAAATTAATCCAATTATTGTAAATGGTAAGGCTTTAGATCATTTAATAGAGTTGATTTCTAATGAAAAAATATCAAAAAATGAAGCTGAACGTTTCTTAGAAATTTTAGGGGTTTCCTTTAAAGAAGATATTTTCACTATTGATACATCTAAAACTAAGGATTATTGTCGTAGTATAAAGAGCAATGAGAATATTTCATTAGATGAATTTTATAATAGAATTAATAAAATAGAGATGGATAAAGCGTTATTAATGTATTATATTTATCATGGAAAATATCCGTTTGCGGATAGATTTAATGAATTACATAAGCACATTTTAAATAAGAAGATTAGTAAAGAGTGCTTTAAAATGTTTATCGATGTTTCGGGTATTGAATTAAGTGGTTATGCCAAAAAAGCATATGATTGTTTGTTTGATGGAGAGTTTATGAATTTCGATATTCCCTATGTTCAAAAATATAGCTTTAAAAATGCCCTTGGTGATGAAAAAATTATGAGTAAGGTAATTATTGATGATATTACTAAACTATATGATGATCAGAAAATCAATTTTTCGGAGTATCAAGAAATGTTATTATGCTTAAATTATGAGTTAGATATTGATGACCCAAATATAGTCATTGATTGCGGAAGTTCGCATGATTTATCTAGTAAAACAAATTTTAAGGAATTTATCGATATTGTATATGATAAATATGATAAGTATTCCTATGATTTATCCTTAGAAAATAAGCTTCAAATTTCTGATGAAGAGGTTTTAGAAAGAAAACTAATTATCAATGAAATTGCCATTGAATCAAAAGAAATAAAGCATTTAAGAGCCAGCAAGGGTATTGATTTAAATGCCTCAAGAGCAGGTATTGATTTTGGTAATGAGCTCCATTTATTATTAGAGGTTATTGATTTTAAAAATCCAGATTATAGTAGTATAAAAAATAATTTTTATAAAGATTTAGTAAAGAGCTTTTTAGGAAGCCCATTAATGAAAAATATTATGAATGCTGATATCTATAAAGAGTATGAGTTTTTTGATGAAAATAGCCTTGTTAAGGGAATTATCGATTTAATGCTTATTTATGATGATCACATTGATATCATTGATTATAAGACAAAAAATATTGATGATGAGGCATATGTTAAGCAGTTAAATGAATATAAAAATCATATTGTAAATGTATTTGGTAAAAATGTAAATTGTTATTTGTATTCAATTTTATTGAAGGATTACAAGCAGATATAAAAAAAGTACCAGTTAATTGTTACGATTATATAACAATTTTAACTGGTACTTTTAAATTATTTATATTTGAATAATGACCATAAAATGATGGCAATTTCACCAGGGATTCCAATTAGAAACAATTGCCAAATCGGTCCAGTGTAAGGTAGTAATTGGAGAAAGATTAATAGTAATATGCTCCAAATTAGAAAAGATATTATTAGATAATTTCGCCTGCGATTAAACCAAATAGAATTAAAGACTAACCACACAATCATTGATTCGGGAATGGCATAGATGAAAGCCAAATAGTGATTAATTGTCGATTTTGACAACACTTCAAGAAAAATATAAACTACGGTTGATATAAAGAAGACGATGAGAATGCTCATTAATGTAATTATTGTATGATTTTTGGTATTGCTCGATTTAATCTTATTATGTTCAACAAGTAGAAATTCAATTTCTACACCAAACAAATCCGCGATAGATTTCAAAACAACTATATCTGGTAAGGATTCGCCACGTTCCCATTTAGAAACTGCTTTATCCGAATAGTTAAGTTTTTGTGCAAGTGTTTGTTGGGTCATATTGTTTTTTGACCTAAGCATTAGTATATTTTTGGCAATAATAGCTTTGAGATCTTCCATTTTCTCACCAACCTTCATCTTTTATATAATAATTATACATAATTATATAAAGATTTTCAACATTTAAAAAATGGCTTTAATGCATTGTTTTTTTATTCTCTACTTTCTGTAGAGTTGATAAAATTATAAGTAGGTTGGCAAAAATAGTGATATTTATTAGAATGAAATTGTATAAGATTAGTAAGGAGTGTTTTTAGATGAAAGATTTTATTTTTTCATGTGAATCGACAATTGATTTACCTTATGAGTATTGTGTAAAGAGAAACGCTAGTGTTTTAGAGTATTCATATACAATTGATGACAATGTTTATCATGATGATATGGGTAGAACTGAGGGTGCACTAGAAAAGTTTTATAATGACCTTAAAGGTGGCAAAATTTCTCGTACATCACAGGTTAATAAATTTCATTATGTTGATTATTTTGAAGAATTATTAAAAAAAGGTGATGTTATTCACATTGCATTTGGTTCAGGATTAACTCCATCTGTAAATAATGCTTACGAGGCCCAAAAGGAGCTTTTAGAAAAATATCCTGATCGTAAGCTTATTGTTTTAGACTCTGTTTGTGCAAGTGCAGGTTATGGATTATTAGTCGATTTATGCTTAGATTTAAGAGATGAAAATAAAACAATGGAGGAAATCGAACAATTTGTTCTTGATATTCGCTATAATATTCATCATCAATTTTTCTCAAGTGATGTCACTTATTTTAAGAGAAGTGGAAGAGTAAGTGGAGCTACTGCGATGATTGCGACTGTTTTGGGAATTTGTCCAATCATGCGTACTGATGAGCCAGGACATTTAATTTCATACAGTAAGGCTCATGGAAAGAAAAAAGCGATTAACAAGACAGTTGAAGAAATGATTGCTCATGCGGTTGATCATGAGAATTATGCTGGTAAATGTTTTATTGCCCATTCTGCATGCTTAGAAGATGCATTAATGCTTAAAGAAAAGGTCGCTCAAACTTTTTTGAAGGTTAAAGAGATAAGAATGTGCAATATCGGAAATATTATTGGTTCACATTGTGGGCCAGGGACAGTTGCGGTTTTCTTTGTTGGAGATAGGAGAGCTAAATAAGCACCAATGGTGCTTTTTTCTTTTCAAAAAAGCAAAATAATTTATTTTTCATGTCGAATTTTGGCGTTAAAAATTATATATTTGTAAAATATACATTTTTATGTTATAATGTGATAAAGGTGATGGGAATGAAGACGCTACTTATTAATAATTTATCAAAAAGATATCAGCCTAATCTCCCTTTAGCGATAGATGATATCAGTATTTATGCAGAAGAAGGAGAAATTGTTGGTTTGGTTGGTAAAAATGGAGCAGGTAAATCAACACTTATTAAATCATTCACTGGTATTCATCCTTTTGATTCAGGAGAGATTCATGTTTGTGGTCATGATATGAGTATTAGTCCGATTGATGTCAAAAAGGAAATTGGATATGTGCCTGATGTGGCAAACTTGTTTGAAAAAATGACAGGATTAGAATACATAAATTTTATTGCGAATATTTTTAAGGTTCCACTTGAAAAACGACAAAAAAATATTGATTTTTTAAATGGAATGATTAAGCTTAATGAAAAAATTAATAATCAAATCAGCACATATTCTCATGGAATGAAACAAAAAATAGCGATTATTGCGGCCTTGGTTCATGAGCCAAACTTGTTTGTTTTAGATGAGCCTTTAACAGGATTAGATCCACAAACAGTTAGCGTTGTTAAAAGATTAATGGTTGATGTAAAGTCAAAAAATAAAACAGTAATATTCTCATCACACAATTTAGATGTGGTTGAGAAGATATGTGATAGAGTATATATCATTAATAATGGTAAGGTTGTAAAGGAAATTGATTTAAATGAATTGAGAACTGGAAATAAATCGTTAGAGGAGTATTTCATTCAAAATGTTATGGATTGATGGTTTGTTAGTTAAACATGAGATTAAGAACACTTATCGTTTAAAAAAGACTAATGAATTTGATTTATTTAATTTCATTTTTTCCACATTAATTACTATTTTTGTGGCAACAGTTTTCTTTTTCATTCTTTATAAACTTACTGATACTTATGTTCATGTAAAAGTTAATGGAGAATATAATATTGCTTTAAGATCAATGGAAGTACTCACGATATATTATGCTTTTATTTTAGTGATTGGAGTATTCTTTACAATGTTGAGGCTGGATAAGGTTTTATTTAAGAAGAATGATATTCTATTGTCACTTCCGATTAGACCTGAGAGCATATTCGTTTCAAAAATTGTGGCATTATTTATTACTCAAGTGCTATCGATTGCTCTTTTGATTGTTCCGGTCAATCTTATTTTGTTTTTGATCATAAAAGCCAAAATTACCTTTGTTTTTTTAACCATTTTAATTTCTATATTGATGGCTGGTGTAATATTTTTGTTTGCTTCAATATTAATATTTCCGTTTAGATTTTTAATAAATGCATTAAAGCATCGTTATTTATTAACAGGAATTATCTTTACAGCATTGATTTCAGGGGCATTTTATGTTTATTCAATGTTTTTGAATGTTTTTAGACGTTTATTAGAAACTGGTAATATTAGATATATTGTTAATTATGCAACTTTAAAAACAATGGGATTATTATATCGTATATTTTATCCAGCTAATTTATTTGCACGTATTATGATGCAAAAGAATTTCATTTTGAATTTAATAATGGTTGTTGTCTTATGCGTTATTTCTGTAGCTGTTTCAGTTTTAATAATGAAAAAAGCATTCTTTAAATTGATGTATTCATCTAAGCAAAATAAAATTGCTAAGATCAATTCAAAAATAAGAGAAAGAAAGCCGTTTACCGCAATGATTGAAAGAGAGTTCATTCAAATTTATCGAACTCCGAATTATACGTTTCAGTTTTTTTCATTATCACTTGCTTTGCCCCTAGTTATTTATTGTTGCGTGACAATGTTTGATAAGGTAGTTAGAAGTACAGTTGGTATGGATTTAGGATTTGAAATATCGTTGTTTGCGATTTTAGTGTTTGTTGTATTGCTTAATACGACATCTACAACAAACATTAGTCGTGAGGGTAAAGGATTTTTAAATATTAAATCATTGCCTTGCAATATTCATCAGTTTGTTGCATCAAAGATTGTGATTTGTTTTATGATTAATTTTATATCAATTTGTTTATCTTTAGTAATTATAAAGTCCTTTTTAGGTTTAAGATTTATTAAAATTTTATTGTTATTCACGTATTCAGTATTCTTTATGTTAGCTTCAATTTTGTTTTCAACTAAATTAGATTTGATGCGGCCAAATCTAACACAATCTGAAGATGTATCTTCTCGAGCTACTGTAAGGTTTATTGTGATTGGATTAATTATTTCAATTGGTATTTCTCTATTATCAATTTATTTGAATATTTTGTTTAGAAAAGGGGATATATCAAGGCTTTTAAGATATTCACTTCCATTTGGATTGATCTGTTTGTATATGGTATTTAGTATTTTATTTTACTTTAGAAAAGTAAACTATTATTATAATAAAATATAAGGGGTGATTTGTATGGCCAAAAAGTTAATTGCTTTAATATTAACTATACCAATCCTAACTATATTAATACTTTTTAGCGCTACTAAAACAGTTTCTAATATCGTTGAGGTTGCGGTCAGCAAAATCGAAATATTAAATGATAAAGTAGTGTATTTAAATCTTGATGATAATGAGACTCATCAGATTGATTATGCGATTTATCCTATTAATGCACAAAAGAAGGATGTTTCATTTAGTGTTAGCCAGGTTGGTGATGAGAAACTAGCTAATCTTGATGTTGATAATGGAAGGATTATTCCAAAGTCGGATGGGGTTGCTAAGGTTACTATTCAAAGTGTTGATGGTGGTTATACGGATAGTGTGATTGTATATGTTTCATCAACATTAGTAAGTGGCATTAAGCTTTTTGCAGATGCTGATTTAAATAATGTTTATATTGGCGATCAAATTCGATTTAGTTCGGTTATTACTCCTAGTGATGCGCTAGATAAGTCAGTTAGCTACACAAGCAGTAATCCAGATGTTATTAGTATTTCTAGTAAAGGTGTGGCAAAAGCTTTATCAAAGGGAACATCAATAATTAGAGTTACATCTAATCAAAATAGTGAAATCTACAGTGAATTATCGGTTAGTGTTAAGTCTAATGGAGCAATTAGCGTTAGCAGTGATCATCTATATTCTATTACTGATACTGTTCGCTTTACTGCAACAATCGATGTGGTATCTGAATATGATATTGAATTTGTTTATGATGATAAGGTAAAGAATTTAGTGTTTGAGAGTGTTGGGGATGTTTATAGTTGTCGTGTTAATTTAGATAGTAGTCTTGATGAAATAGAAACATCAGTTATTATAAAGGTAACAGTTGGAAGCGAGATTATTACAAAAGAGGTTTTAATTACTAAGACAAGCAAAATTTTTGATTTTAGTGCTGATACGGATTCTGTCACAATGATTAAGGGTGGTAATTCCACAGTTAATTTTGATTATAGTCCGGAGGATGCTGTTTTAGATTATAATCTTGAATATGATGATTCGATAATTAATGTTTTAAAATCAGCTAATGATCAATTGACAATCATTGGATTAGATTATGGTTATACATCTTTAACAATTAGTGCTAGCAATTTTACAGTGGAGGCAATTACAATTGATGTAATTGTATATCCTAACACTATTACTATTGATAATCTAACTAATTCTTATGGAATAAAAGAAGAACTAGCTATTGGAAAATATGATGTTACAAATGGTGTGTTTACTAATACATCATTCGCTTTAAAATATAGTACAAAGAGCGATGTTAGTGATTCAGTGAAAAATGCATATTTTAAGTGGACATCTAGCAATGATAATATAGCTTCATTTGTAGATGGTAAGCTTGTCATTTGTGAAGATGGATACGTTGATTTAACTATTGGATTTATGGTTAATGGTAGTTATTACTCAAAATCAACGATGAAGGTTAGATGTATTAAAAATGGTGTAAATGTTAATTGTTATAGTGATTTAATGAATGCGACAAATAATAGCTATGAGATAGTTGTCCAAAGTGATATAACTGATTTTGGAATTAACTATAATGGTAAAATATATAAAGAAATGGTTACTACCTATGATAGTACATTCTATGAGAATATTTATCGTTTAAAGAAAGGAATGGATATTAACCAAGAGTTAACGTTAAGAGAGCAAGTTGAGGCTAGAGAAAGTGCTAAGGTTAAGATCTTAGTTGATTTTACAAAAAATGTTTATGGAAATGGATTTATGATCAATGCTCATAATATCGCCTATGGTTTAGATGAAACTGAAAGTCTAAAGTCTAGTGCCTTATTTAGAGGTCCTTTAAATTTTGTTGCGTTAACTGAAGATGGATCGGCAATGGTATCAGTTAAGGGACAAGACAATATTTCCTTTGCGATTAGAGATAATGTTTGCATTGATAATGTAATCTTGAAATCATGCGATAATGTTGAGGATTTAAATCATTTAAATTATGTTGGAACAACTGTTGAGGTTTTGGGTAATAATGTTGATATTATTAATTCTCGTTTGATGAATGGTCGCAATGTGTTACGTATATTTGGAACAGAAGATCCAGATGAAAAGATTAATGTTTCAGTAAAGGCTTCAATATTATCTTATGCTCGTGAATTTATTATTCGTGCTGGAAGTAATAAGGTTGTTGAAGGAAATTATGATGCTGAGAATAATTCTAATCCATCGCCATATTTGGATGGATATCTAGGAAATATTTGGACAATCAATAGTGCCGATAGTATTTCTGATAAAACACAATATGATAATGATTATATTAATACCTTCTTAACAATTAAGAATTGTATTTTTAGGACATGTGGAATCTTTGCAATTGGATTAGATTCACACTTTTCAGGGCCAATGCTTGATGGTGCATATTATAGTTATGGGCCAGACATGTTAAAATATTGGTTTAATTTAGCAAAAACAAGTTATGGAGTAAAATTGAATCTTGAGGGGCAAGTTAAATTTTATAATTGGATTGATATTGATGCTTTAGATAGCTCAACATTGATAGAAAACCTATTACCAGAAGATAGCGACAGTATATTTAATATTAGATTTAATATTAGTAAGGTAATCAAGGATGTTAGAATAAGTAATCCGGACAAGTATGAAAATATCGTTAGTGTGTATAATGGTAAGGATTACGTTCATAACGCTATTTCAATCTTTGGTGGTGGAAAGAATTATTCATACATTAATTTTGATGATTATGCAAGTGAAGAATTAAAATACTATCAAATTGCTTTAAGAGAAAGTGAAGATGCAGCAATTCTAGAGGCTGCAGCAGGTAGTGAAAAGTTTAGATTTTATCTATTTGATAATCGTTCAACATTTAAACCTTTAGATCAATCTAATGATTTGCTGAGTGGAATGATTTATGATTGGATATATGACAATAAAGAGTGAGGGGAGATTTAAAAAATGAAAAAAATAAGAAAGATTCCTTATCTTTTAGTTTTGATTGTTTTATCAATCTGTTTTTTGAAGAATAGTATTACAAAAATCAAGGCAACAGATGTTACAACTAGTGGTGCTGAAACAACGGGACAAATCACAATTAATACAAGTGATGACTTGACTAATGTTTTAACAGCTATTAATAGTGGAGGGACTGTTAATGGCCAGACATCCGCAACGGCTTCTTATTTGGTTACTTCAGATATCGTAGTAAGCTCATGGTCAGGTATTAAAAATTTTGCAGGAACGTTTGATGGAGGTAATAAAACAATTACATTAAGTAAAGCAACTGCTGGTTTATTTGTCAGCTGTGATGGGGCAACGATTTCTAATGTAATAATTAAAGGTGAAATTAATGGTGGATCTTACATTGGTGGAATTGCGGGTAAATTTTTAAATGGATCAATGTCTAACTGCATAAATTATGCTAATATTACTTGTTCTTCAAGTAATGCAGGTGGAATTGTTGGCTACGCTAATACTGGAAGTTTATCTAATTGTATTAATTATGGTACTGTTAAATCAGTATGTCTTGCGGGTGGCGTTGTTGGATGGCCTGCTAAAGGGCAAACTTCTAGTACTGATAATGATGCAACTGATTTTACATATTCAAATTGTGCAAATTATGGAAATGTACAAATAACTGGAAATTATGATAATAATTATCCTTATGTAGGAGCATTTTTTGGATATTTTCAAAAGGATACGGTAGCAAATATTGGTACTAGCATATCTATTTCATGTGGATCAATGGCAGAATATACCGAATGTTATACGTATTACACTTTGATATTTTATGGGGCAACTTCTAATCCAGTTGTTAATGTTGGTAACTGTGAGAGCAACCATTATTCACTAGTAAACTCAGAAGCATATACTGATGATGTTACTGGAAAGACTGGTGTAAAGGTTGTTTATAAAGTTAAAGTTGTGGATGGTATTACGGATATTTCATCAATGACTGGAGATGTTGTTCATAATTATACAGGAGCATCATTTTTGATTAAATGTCCAAATAATAGATATTATGTATGGCATTCATATGATAAGGCTAATTCTCTATATAGAGCATCGGCTTCAATTGATTTTGATAATTTAACAGATGAATATACATATAGTTCAGACCTTTTAACAAAATTTACAAGTGGAACAAATAAAACTTATAATGGTGTTACTGCTTCTTATGTTACAGCTAGTAATGAAGAAGAGTTAGATTTCATTAGTCAAATGGTAAATGGTGGATTTACTAATTCTAGTTATTTTTATAAGACTGGTGTTGATGTATTAAATACAAATGTTTATATGTCAGCAACAAATTATGATATGACAACAAGACCTAATTTTACTGGTTTTGGATTTACAGAATTAAAGCCAATTCGAGGAAATTATGTTGGAGAAGGTTCAAATATTAATGTCAATTGGAACTTTGAAAAAGGTCGTTTAGTTGGATTTATTGCTTGTGCGAGTGATGCAGCACAATTTACAAGAGAAAAACTTAAAATAGGTGGTTCATATCAAATTAATACACCAAGTAGTTTTGAAGAGGTATTAATCCAAGGAATTAATATTAGTGGAAATATTAAAGGAAAAGATCGAGTTGCAGGATTAGTTGCGATGTTTGATGCATATACTCCTGATGGTCAGGCAATGAGTAAATCAGTGCTTATAACTACTGCATATGCAACAGTTAATCCTTATCGTTATGTTAAGATTAATATTAATAACTGCAACAATTATGCAAACGTTAGTGGTGAAGCATATGTATCGGGACTTCTTTCAATATCTCAGCATCCGAAAAATTTAACATCAGGCACAGATGTATATAATGTTTTTAATTCTGAGGCGGTAAAACAGTATTCAGATGGGGTTATTACAATAAGTTCATGTAATAATTATGGTAATATTAGTGGGAAAACTAATGTAGGAAGTTTTTATGGTGGAAATTCAAATAAAAACAGCTATGAAGGGGCGATTACTTTAACATCAAGCAATAATTATGGAAATGTCAGTGGTAACACAAAAGTTGGATTGCTTTATGGATATATTGGAACATCAAAATCTGTTTCATCAGTTTTAACTGGTAATAAGAATTACTTAACCTTAGATTTTGATTCAACTTATGCTAATAATACTAATTTTGTTTTAGATGGTGTAGCTATTTCACTTGATGAAAATGGTGATTACGTTGAACAAATTGGTGCTGATAATGCTAATAGTATTGATGTAGGAACAACTAAATCGTTATATTATAATCAAGTTATTGATGATGAGGTTAAATCAATATTGTTATTAAATAAATCGAATTATAATTATAAAATTAAACATATTCTTTCGGTAAAAGAAATTGAATTTATTAATAATAATCCTGTGTATGATGGACAAAAGATTACAGAAGAGGATTTCAGTGCATATCTTGGCGGAGAAACATATGATATTACATATAAGGATAGTTCAAGTAATGTCATAACAGATATTATCAATGCAGGCACATATACTGCGACCGTTTCTAATTTTAATATTAATGATATTGTATGGCTAAACTCCCCAACATGTAGCTTTGATGTAGCAAAACGTGCAATCACAATTAGTGCAAATGATAAAACTTCAGTATATGGAGATTTAATTGCGACATTAAGTTATGATATTACATCAGGAAGTATTGTTGGTAGTGATAATTTAAATATTAATTTAGCTACAACAGCTACAAGCACATCAAATGTAGGAGAATATGATATTACAATTAGTGCATCAAATGATAATTATGCAGTCACATTAAATAATGCTAAATATACAATTACAAAACGTGCAATTACAATTAGTGCAAATGGTAAAACTTCAGTATATGGAGATACAATTGTAGATTTAGATTATAATATTACATCAGGAAGTATTGTTAATAGTGATGATTTAAATATCAATTTAGCTACAACAGCTACAAGCACTTCAAATGTAGGAATATATGATATTACAATTAGTGCATCAAATGCTAATTATGATGTCACATTAAATAATGCTACATATACAATTACAAAACGTGCAATTACAATTAGCTTAACTAATCCAGTATCAAATTATGGTGAAGAATTTAACTTAAATTACGATGTTACATCTGGAAACATTGTTAATAGTGATGATTTAAATATTGTATTTAATATTAGTAGTTCAACTGAATTAGTTATCGGTGAAAATGTTTTATCAATTTTAAGCAATAATACAAACTATAATATTACGTTAAGTACAACAGTTTATACAATAAATAAAGGAACACTTTCAGCACCAGATTTAGAAGCTGATAATGCGGTTATTCTAGGAGTTACAACTATTCAAATTAATATAATTAATGCTAAATATAGTTTGGATGGAGTAACTTATCAAGATAATAATACATTTACAGGTTTAGACGTTGGTGGAGAATATACTGTTTATGTTTATTACCCAGAAAACGAATATTACAATGCATCAAGTGTTTCTTTTAAAACTGTTACTCTACTAAGCAAAAATGATACTTCAATAACTTATGATGGAAATATTTCATTAGAGTATGGTGGGGCAAGTATTGATTTAAATGAATATTTCAGTAATAATTCAGGGGCTTCATTTACATATTCAGTTAATAATGATGTTGTTAGTATTTCAGGAAATATATTAACAATCATTAAATCTGGAGATTTTGTTTTAACAGTTATTTCTGCAGAAACTCCTGATTATTTTGAAAAAGAAAGCACATTTGATCTTAGTGTTTCAAAACGTGCAATCACTTTAACAGCAAATGGTAAAACTTCAGTATATGGAGATACAATTTTAGATTTAGATTATAATATTACATCAGGAAGTATTGTTGGTAGTGATAATTTAAATATCAAATTATCCACAGAAGCTACAAGCACTTCAAATGTAGGAACATATGATATTACAATTACAGCATCAAATGAAAATTATGCAATAAAATTAGAAGATGCTAGATATGAAATTACACAAAAAGGTGTAGAAATTGTATGGAATACAAGTGAATCTTATACATATAATGGAACAAATCAAATTTTAAGTGTTTCTGCTAAATATACAGATATTAACGGTTTAGATAAAGAAGCAACATTAAATATTAGTGAATTTAAAAATGCTGGTACTTATGAATTTGTTGCGAGCATAACTGATGGAAACTATGTAATTTCAAGTAATGCGACAAAAGAAATTGTTATGAATAAAGCTGCAATTACTTTAACAGCAAAAAATCAAACTTCAGTATATGGAGATTTAATTGCGACATTAAATTATGATATTACATCAGGAAGCATTTTTAATAATGATGATTTAAATATCAATTTATCTACAGAAGCTTTAAGCACATCAAGTGTAGGAGAATATGCTATTACAATTAGTGCATCAAATAATAATTATGCAATCACATTAAATAATGCTACATACACAATTAAACAAAAAGGTGTAGAAATTGTATGGGATGCAAGTGAATCTTATACATATAATGGAACAAATCAAATTTTAAGTGTTACTGCTAAATATAAAGATATAAACGGTTTAGATATAAAAGTAACATTAAATATTAGTGAATTTAAAAATGCTGGTACTTATGAATTTGTTGCGAGCATAACTGATGGAAACTATGTAATTTCAAGTAATGCGACAAAAGAAATTGTTATGAATAAAGCTGCAATTACTTTAACAGCAAAAAATCAAACTTCAGTATATGGAGATTTAATTGCGACATTAAGTTATGACATTACATCAGGAAGCATTTTTAATAATGATGATTTAAATATCAATTTAGCTACAGAAGCTACAAGCACATCAAATGTAGGAACATATCCTATTACAATTAGTGCATCAAATGATAATTATGATATTACATTAAATAATGCTACATATACAATTACAAAACGTGCAATTACAATTAGTGCAAATGACAAAACTTCAGTATATGGAGATACTATTGTAGATTTAGATTATACTACATCAGGAAGTATTATTGGTAGTGATAATTTAAATATCAATTTAGCTACAACAGCTACAAGCACTTCAAATGTAGGAGAATATGATATTACAATTACAGCATCAAATGATAATTATAATATCACATTAAATAATGCTAAATATACAATTACAAAAGCTAGTCTTCAAATTTTAATTGATAGTGCTAAATTAGAATATCAGGAAGCATTTAATAATAATATTACATTTAAAGTTGAGGGTATAAAAAATAATGACTCTAATGTTGTAAATTATACAGATGTTAATTTGATTGGAGTAAAGCTTGATGGTAGTTATATTGCCATCGGAGATTATGAAAATGCGATAACTGCAACATTTACATCATCTGCAAATTATGAAATAAAAGAAATTGTAAATGGTAATTTAAGCGTTACTAAGAAGAATGTTTCTGAGAATAATATAGTTGTTTCTAATGTTGAATTTACATACAATGGAGTTATTCAATATCCAACTGTAACGATTAATGATAGCTTAACATTAGATTATACTGTTAACTATGTTGGAGAAACTTTCGGTGGTGTAGAATATGATTCAATTATTCCTCCAACAGAGGCTGGAAATTATACAGCAATTATTACAATTGATTCAGTTTATGCCCAAGGAACTAAGAGCGTTACATTTAACATTAATAAAGCAAATAGAGTAATTGATGGATTCTCATTTGACTTTGTTGAGGTTAGAAATAATAAATTCTATAGTGTTGGTGATTGTGTTATTAGTATTGATAATATTAGTTTTGTAAGCGAAACTAATAAACTAGATGATGAACAAACATACACAGTTTATTGTAAGGTTTTAGAGGATAGTAACTATAATGAATCAAACACTTTAAGCTTTAATGTTAAGACATATTTAAGTGTCGATGTTGTAAATGAAAAGATTAACAATTCAAATGGTGTTGAAGGATTAGATTTATTTGAAACTTTAAAAGAAATTAAAGAAATGATTAGTCGTACAAATCAATCTGATCGATCTGCTTTAAATAATGACGATTACAATGATTTAATTTCAAAATATAATCAATATGTCACAAATGTAAATGATGCATTTACAAATGTAAAAGAAGCAAATGATACGGCATCTAATACAGTAAGAAAAATTGCGATGGCTGGAATCATGATTGGCATTCCGTTAATTCCGGGATTTGTAATTTTCAAAAAGAAGAAGGAGGCGGAATAATGAAAAAGCTACTAGTATTATTGTTAATAATCCTTCCTCTTGTTGGATGTGGTTCTGCAAAAAATGTCAAGAAAGAAAATTTTGATAAAATTCGCGATGTATTTTATAATTCTGTTACTGATTATGGTTACGAATCAAGTATTACGATGAAACAGAATGGAATCGTTGTTGGTGAAGAAAAGACTACAGTACACTCATTTAATGGATATTTAAAGGAATCTGTGATGAAAAAAACACTAGCAGAATTTCCAAGTGAAGAAATGTTTGAAATTACTAATACTGATCGTTATTATAATAAAACCACAAATGAGGTTGGGGTAATTGAGGGAAATGATTTAGTTTGGACCACTGGAAGTATTGATTCAAATATTTCTCGAAACTACAATTTATCATATAGCGATTTTGAATTATTAACTGTTTCAAAAACAAATTTTAATGGAATGCTAAAGGATGAAAATGGCTTCTTTAACACAAATATTGCGGCTGAAAATGTTTCTATCTCAGTTGAAATTGATGGAAAAAAATTATTAAATTATCATATTTCTTTTAAATTAAATGATTATATGGTTGATATTGATGTGGTAATTTTGTATTCTGAAAATGAGTTTTTAGATCCATCAGAATTAATGAATTAATCGTATAAATAGGATGCTTGGTTTCAAGTATCCTATTTTATTATGCATTAAAGTCTTTAAAAAATAAAATAAGTATGATAGAATTATTAAAGGTGAGAAAATGAGAAAAACAGGAGTAATTCACAGCGTAAATCTTGAAAAAAGATATTTTTCAATTTTACATCGAAAAAGACTATACTTTTTTTATTTACAACACAGTTTAATAAAGAAATTTCAAAGATATCTTTTCAAGGGTTCTTTGATTTCCTTCGAATATAGTGATAAGGTAAGAATCGTTGATAAGAAGGAAGCACATACCGTTGAGCATTTCATTTTTATCATGCGTAAATTACGTTTTAGAGAAGAGTTCTTTTATGACCTTAAGATTATAAAATCAGGAATAAAAGAGCTTTTTAAAGGATTCGAAAATATCATGTTTCTAGACTTAGAGATGACCATGCCAGGACACAATCCAGCAAATTTTAAATCTGAAATTATTCAAGCAGGATTTTTGATTACTGATAAGTATGGAAATACTCTTGCGAAGGAAAGCAATTACATTAGACCTACTTTGACTGAAAGACTTAGTAGAAGAACTAAGGAATTTTTAAAAATTGATGAGACCGTTTTTGATAATGGATTAACATATCAAGAGTTTTATAATGAATTTGATGAATATTTAAAAAAATATCATCCAGTTGTGATTGTTTGGGGTAAAAATGATATATTAGCGTTAAAGGATTCATATAAATATAATAACGTTCTTCCTTTAAAAATGACGACAGTTAATATATTACAACTTCAAAAGAACTATTTTAATTTAAAAAATGATTTAGGATTATTCAATGCCTATCGTATTTATACCGGAAATGATTTTGAACAAAAGCATGATGCATTTACTGATGCCTTTGTAACAAAAGAAGTATTTTTTGAATTCAAAAAAATCGTCAGTGGAGAAAAACGTTTCATTTTTCCTAAGGAGTGATTTGATGAACATCGGTATTATTGACTCAGGGGAAGGTGGAAGAAGCTTTTATTTAAGTTTCAAGAAACGTTTTCCCTTTTTTTATTATACAGTCTTGCTTGATAAAGCTTTTTTCCCATATGGAGAAAAGGAACATAAAATCTTATATAATCGAGGAGTTGAGTTAATTGATTATTTAGATAAATGTGACTATATATTAATTGCCTGCAATACCTTAAGTATCGCACTTAAGGATTATCAAAATGCAAAGGTGATAAGGATTACTGATAAAACAATTGAATATGCTAAAAAATATCAAAATATTGGTCTAATGGCATCAAAATATACGATACAATCAAATTATTATCAAAAAAGATTGAATATAATATGGGCTTATGATGCTTCAAAGGAAATAAAGGAAATCGAAGAATCAAAATTTAGCCTAGATATAAAAATACCTAAGGTGGATTTATTGATTCTTGGATGTACGCATTTTATAAAAGAAAAAAAGGCCTTCAGAGGCCTTAATATTCTGTCACAGGATGAATTAGATTTCCATGATTATTGGGAAGACTAATGGTTTACGATCGGTTGCTTCAATTATTAGCTTATTAACATTATCTAAAATTATTTGCTTAATAGCTGTAATTGGAGTATTCTTTTCTAATTCTACATTGACAATTTCTTTTGTCAAATTTGTAATTTTATTAGTTAAATCTTCACTATTTTTCATATAAACAAACCCGCGAGAAATGATAGTTGGATCTAAAACAAGAGTGTTTGTTTTTGTATTAACAGTAGCGATAACAGTTAGAAGACCCTCTTCACTTAACAAGCGTCTTTCTTTAATAGTTATTCCGCCGATATCACCGATATTAGTTCCATCAACGTAAACATCACCGGCTGGAACATTACCAGCAATACGCGCACTATCCTTAGTAAGGGCTAAAACATTTCCGTTATCTAAAACAAAAGTATTAGCTTCCTTAACTCCACATTCAACAGCTAGATTAGCATGACTTACTAACATACGATGTTCACCATGAATTGGCATAAAATATTTTGGGCGAGTTAATGCCTGCATCAACTTTAATTCACCTTGGGCCGCATGTCCTGATGTATGAGTATCAGTAAGAGGAGAATTGACAATAACATTAGCTCCGTTTTTAAATAATAGGTTGATTGTACGATTTACAAATTCGCTGTTTCCTGGAATTGGTGAGCTAGAGAAGATAACTGTATCACCAGGAATTTGTTTAATTTGACGATGGGTTCCATTAGCAATACGACTTAATGCGGCTAATGGTTCACCTTGTGAACCAGTACATAAAATAGTGATTTCATTAGCTGGATAATTGGGAATCTCTTCTGGAGTGATGAACGTTCCTTTTTTAGCCTTAATGTATCCAACCTGTTGCCCAATCTCAATTGTTTTTTCCATAGAACGGCCAAACACTGCGACTTTACGGTTGTATAGCATTGATGCATCAACAATCTGTTGAACACGATAAATATTAGAAGCAAAGGTCGCAACTAAAATACGCCCTTCAATGTGATCAAATAAATCACGCATTGTATTATAAACCTTGCTTTCGCTTATTGTATAGCCTTCTAGAAGAGCATTAGTGCTATCAGCTAACAAGCACAATACACCTTCTGAACCAATTTGGGCTAGCTTATCATATTCGGCACTTGGTCCAACTGGTGTGAAGTCAAATTTGAAATCTCCAGTATGGACAATATTTCCTTCTGGTGTTTTAAAGACAAATGCAAAGCTGTCCGGAATTGAGTGGTTAAGTCTGATGAATGATAATTCAACGTTTTTAAATTGGAATTTATAATGGCTCTTAAATTCTACAATTGTTGTGCTACCACAATTGTGTTCTTGTAATTTATTTTCGATTAAATCAACCGCTACTCCTGCGGCATATATTTTAGGAATCTTTACTTTTTTTAGTAGGAACGGAATTCCACCAATATGGTCCTCATGGCCATGGGTAATGAATAATCCAACGATTTTTTCTTGATTGTCAATTAAATATTGATAATCAGGAATAACGTAATCAATACCTAAAAGGTGTTCATCTGGAAAAAGCATACCTGAATCGATAATGAATATTTGATCAGCATATTCAATTATGTACATGTTTTTTCCAACTTCTCCTAATCCACCCAAAGCAAAAATACCAATTTCATTTGGTTGTAATAATTTATTAGGCATAATAATCTCCTTTCTTTAATTTTTAGAATCGTTATAATCTAAATCTATTTTAACCTATTTTATTAAAAAATTCTATCTTATTTGCAAAAAAAACTATTTTTATGTTAAAATCATTCTGGTGATAACTAATGAATAAAAAAATCATTTTTTTTGATGTAGATGGCACGCTATTTGATAATGATCATCTTGAAATTCCTAAAAGTGCAATTGCAGCAATTAAAGAATTAAGCAAAAATGAAGATTATATCCTTGCCTTAGCGACGGGGCGCACCTATAAAACCATAAACGTAATAGATGAAATAAAAGATTTATTTCGTTTAAAGATTCTAATTAATGGTCAAGTAATAATGTATGACGAAAAAATTATATATAAAAATCCTATGAATGTAAATAACCTTGAGGAATTGAAAACGTATTTATTAGAAAAAAATATTCCACAGGGTTTTGTTGGGTTTGAAAATGAGGCTGTAACATTAATAAATGATTATGTCCAAGAGTGCTTTGACAGATATTGTATAACTTTAGGAGATCCAGATTTGGATTTTATTTACAAAGAAGATGTTTATCAATCGTGGGTTTTTGGATCAAATGAAGAAATTGATGAAATGATTGAGAAATTCCCATGCTTTGCGTTCTTTAAATGGGGTGAAGCTGGAGCGGATATTATTTGCCAAAACCAAAGCAAAAAGACGGGAATCATTAAAGCTCTAGAAATTTTAGATTGTAAATGGGAAAACACTATCGCGATTGGCGATGGGAATAATGATTATGAGATGTTAAAATATGTAAATTTATCAATTGCGATGGGTAATGCAAGCCCATTGGCTAAGAGCGTAAGTAGCTTTATAACTGATGATATTAAAAATGATGGAATAGCTAAAGCAATTGATTATTTGTTAAATAAAAATTAACTATTTACATTTGTATTATTATAATGTATAATATTGTTAGTATATGGATGATGATGAGTGAGCAAAGTTCTCACTCATTTTAATTATTATACGAAAAGGAGCATCAATATGGAAAAAATAAAAGAAATCCTAATGCCTTTTTTAGAAAGTCGTGGTTTAAAATTATATGAGCTACACTTCGTTAATGAATTTGGTATGAAGATACTACGAATTGCGGTTGATAAGCCAGGAGGAATTGATGTTGAAGAGCTAGCAGAGGTAAATGAATTTATCAGCGAAAGAATCGATGATGATATTTCATCAACGGAATATATGCTTGAGGTTTGCTCAAGAGGCGCTGAGCACGAAATATCATTTGATGAGCTAGATGATTACATTGATTCATATGTTTTTGTAAAAGCTAATAAGGAATACCTAGGGTATTTATTAGAAAATAGAGATGAAACAATTGTTGTTTCTGTTAATGAAAAAGGTAGAATTAGAAAATATGAAATTAAAAAAGGAGATATTAGCTTAATCCGTTTAAGCGTTAAATTCTAGGAGGAAATATGATTAGTAAGGAATTTTTTAAACAAATTGAAGTTATTGCAGAGGAAAAGAAAATAACTCAAGAGCAAGCATTAGATGCAGCAGCAAAAGGTATGATTAAAGCATTTCAAAAGGCGTGCCCAAATGTAAGTGCTAGAGTGGAATTCAGACCTGAAAAGCATGAGATTTTATTATATTCACAACACTTAGTTGTTTCTGAATATAGTGATCCAATGACTAAAGAACATGAATATTCAGAAATCTTATTAGCAGATGCTAAGAAAATTTCTAATAAATATAAATTAGGAGACCTAGTTGAGCAAGTTGTTAATACTAAGGATTTTGGGCGTTTTGCGACATCAACTGGAAAACAAGTTTTCAATCAATCATTAAAGAGTGTTGAAAAAGAAAATGTTTATGAATATTTCAAAAAATATGAAAATGAAATGATTACAGCTGAAGTTATCTCTATTAATGAAAAGGGTGCAACATTATCTTTAGGAATGAACACAACAACATTACTACCACAAAGAGAGATTCTAGCTAATGATGATTTAGTTGTTGGAAGCCGAATTAAGGTATATTTAGCTTCTGTTGAAGCTGGAACTAAAGGTCCAAAAATTTTTGTTTCTAGATCAGATAAGAACCTAGTTACAAGACTAATGGAGGCTTATATTCCTGAGATTGCTGAAGGAATTATTGAGATTAAAGGTATTGCAAGAGATGCTGGCGATCGTACAAAAATTGCAATTTATTCAAATGATGCTAACGTTGATGCTATCGGATCATGTGTTGGTGAAGGTGGAACAAGAATTAAAGAAATCGTTAATGCTTTAAATGGTGAAAAAATTGATTTATATCGCTATAGTTCTACACCTGAGGAATTAATTGCTAACTCATTACAACCAGCTGATGTCGAAGCGGTAATCGATGTTGATGTTAAAAATAAAACATCTTTAGTTATTGTTCCAGATGATCAATTAAGCTTAGCGATTGGGCGTCAAGGACAAAATGTTCGATTAGCTGTTCAATCATGTGGATGGAAAATCGATATCAAATCTTCTTCAGATGCTAGAAAAGAAGGACTTTCATTTTAATTGAGGTGAAGGAATATGAAGGTAAAAAAAATACCAATGAGAACATGTGCAGTTACTAATGTTCAACGACCAAAAAAAGAATTAGTGCGTATTGTTCGTAATAAAGAAGGTATTGTTAGTGTTGATTTAGTTGGTAAGGCGCCTGGACGTGGTGCATACCTTACTTTAGATAAGGAAGTTATTCTTAAAGCTAAAAAAACTAAGGCTCTTGATCGTAAATTAGAGGTTAGTATTCCTGATGAAATTTTTGAAGAATTGCTAGGACTTATTAATGGATAATGTGTTAAGTATGCTTGGATTAGCCACAAGGGCTCGTAAGATTGTTACAGGCGAAAGCTTTGTAGTTGATGCCATAAGAAATAAAAGGGTTTATCTTGTTTTTCTAGCAAGTGATGCTGGTAAAAATACCTTCAAAAGAGTAACAGATAAAGCAAAATATTATAATGTCGATGTATGTACTACATATACATCATACGAATTATCAGCGGCTATTGGGAAGGATAACCGAATGGTTGTTGGTATATTAGATAATGGATTTGCTATTAGTATTATGAAAAAAGGATGTGATTGCTATGGCAAAAAAGATGAAGAAAAAGGAGGAACGAATCAGTAACGTTCCTAAAAAACAACAAACCATAAAAAAAGGTACAGCTGTTTACACAAAGGATATGACAATTTCTGAATTTGCAAAGGCTATTGAGATTCCTGTTGCAGAAATTATCAAAAAGCTTATGAAACTTGGAGTAATGGCTAACATGAACCAAGTAGTAAGTAGAGATACTTTAGAGGAAATTGCTTTTGATTATGAAATTGAATTAGTTGATGAGGTTGTAACAGATATTACTCGTTTTGATGAGTTTGTTAATGATGATGAGGAAGAAAACTTAGTTAAGCGTCCACCAGTTGTTACAATCATGGGACATGTTGACCATGGTAAAACAACATTACTTGATACAATTAGACATACGCGAGTTGCTTCAGGAGAAGCTGGTGGAATTACTCAACATATTGGAGCTTATCAGGTAAAGAAAAATGGCGAATATATAACATTTATTGATACTCCAGGTCATGCAGCATTTACCGAAATGCGTGCGCGTGGAGCTAAGGTTACTGATATCACTGTATTAGTTGTTGCAGCTGATGATGGAGTTATGCCACAAACTGAAGAGGCGATTGCTCATGCCAAGGCGGCTGGATGTCCAATTATCGTTGCTGTTAATAAAATGGATAAGCCAACTGCTAATCCTGATCGCGTAATGCAAGAGTTATCAAATTATGGCCTACTTCCAGAGGCATGGGGTGGAAAAACGATTTTTGTTCCAATCTCAGCATTGAAGGGTACTGGTGTTGATGAATTATTAGAAATGATTCAATTGACAGCTGATGTAGAAGAATTAAAGGCCAATCCAAATCGTTTAGGTACAGGTACGGTTATTGAGGCTCGTCTTGATAAAAATACAGGGCCTACCGCAACTGTTATTGTAGCTAATGGTACATTAAAGGTTGGAGATAATATCATCATTGGAAATACCTTTGGTAAAATTAAAACAATGGTTGATGATACATTTAAAAAATATGATGAAGCAGGTCCATCAATGGCTGTGGAGATTACAGGTTTAGAAGAGGTACCACAAGCTGGAGATAAATTTATGGCTGTCTTTGATATTAAGGAAGCACGAAAGGTTGCTGAAGAGCGCGCTTATCGTGAGAAAGAAGCGCTTAATAAGCCACAAAAGGTCACAACTCTTGAAGGACTATTCAAGGATGGAGACACGAGAGAAATTAAATTAATAATTAAAGGTGATACTCAAGGTTCAGTTGAGGCCTTAAAAGCATCACTAGAAAAATTAAACGTTGAGGATATTAAAGTTAATGTTATTAGAGGTAGCGTAGGAGCTATTACGGATACGGATGTTACTTTAGCTAATGCAAGTGATGCCATAATCATAGGATTTAATGTTCGTCCATCAGCGTCAGTTCGTGAAAGTGCTTTAAATCATGGTGTTGAAATCAGATTATACAATATCATTTATAAGGTTCTTGAGGAAATTGAAGCTGCGATGAAGGGTATGCTTGATCCAGTTTATGAAGAGATTGTTACAGGTAGCGCTGAGGTACGTAATGTATTTAAGATTTCTAAGGTTGGTACAGTTGCCGGATGTTATGTAACTGATGGGCATATTGAAAGAAATTCATTAGTTCGTATTATTCGTGATGGAATAGTTATTTATGAAGGTAAAATGGCTTCATTAAAGCGTTTTAAGGATGATGCAAAGGAAGTTAAAGCCGGATATGAATGTGGTATTACAATTGAAAACTTTAATGATATCAAGGAGTTAGATGTATTTGAAACTTCTATCATGAAGGAAAAGGAGAGATAGTATGTCACTTAATACTGATAGATTAGCTTCACAAATGCAACGTGAGTTATCAACTATTTTATTAAATGATACAAGAGATCTTAAAATTGGATATATCAATATTACTGAAGTAAGATTAACAACTGATTTAGGTATTGCAAATATCTACTTTACAGTTTTGGGTGATAAGGAACGTGCTAAGGTCACTTTAAAGGCTTTAAACAATGCCAAAGGTTATTTAAAGTGTGAGGTGGCTAAGCGTGTAAAAATGCGTAGAGTTCCTGAGTTTGTATTTAAATATGATGAGGCCTTAGAATATGGTAATCGCATTGAAAGTATTTTAAAAGAAATCAAATAATCCACCATTGGTGGATTTTTCTCTATGGGGGTGATTAACTATTATTAATCAAGTATAAATTTAAACTTTTTTAATAAAGTTAATT
>JAEDCM010000056.1 GCA_016294165.1 Anaeroplasmataceae bacterium | reverse complement strand
ATTTCGCTTGAAACTATGCCATTAACCATAACTCATTTTTATTATAACCAATGCATTATAAATTTACTACTTCTCACATAACAAAACCACACCATAAAACTCTCTTTAATTAATTATTTTCCTAATAACTTTTTATCCTTAGCATTACTCCTGCTCACAACTTTACGGCCGGTATTCTCTTCCAACTCCTTACGAGCATTGCCAGCAATACTGCCACCACGAACAGCCACTTTCTGACTTTCCTTAAAACCTTCAGGATTCTCACTCTTGCTGATTTCAGTGGTGGAAGCTTCAGCCAACATATTCAAAATCAATTCAATATTAGTCATATTGTCTCTCAAATCCTCTTTTTCAAGACCTTTAAATTTCTTATACTCCTTTGTAGTCATTCCAGACCATGCCTTGCTGACATCATTAGTCAGTATGGCATATTCCAAACCTTCCTTAACGCCACTCCTTTTCCATTCGGCAGTAAGTTCCTTTCTAGTTTCAATGCTCCTCATCCTTTGAGTGATCCATTCTTCACTATACCCTTTTTTGCGATAGGTTTCTATGGCCCTTTCAATAGCAAGTTCAGGGGCTGCAATCTCATCAAGCCTTTCACTACCCACTTGTGCAAGCCAAAGCTTGAATGGCTCTGCATTTGGGGATGGAACAGATTGTATTATACGTAACAATTGTTTGGTGTTTGCTACATCTGTTAATCTCATTTTGCCATCTTTAGCAGGCATTTTCAAACTGTGACAATTTGTCACGGTTTGATTACCTTCATTAATTAATCTTTGTTTTAACTTTCTCCAGTAAGCACTAGGATCTTTACTTTCTGTAAGGACAGCCATAACATCAATGATTGAAAAATAATAATCTTCTATTTCATCATCCCATTTGGTTCTAATCTGTTTATCATTGAATAATTTTATCTCATTCTTTTTCATACCTACAAACCACCACCAAAAAAATATATTAATTTTCTAAACTTTGTAATAATGAAAAAATATCTTTTGTTGTTTTTTTAGCCTTTCTAAGAGTATTCTTCCTAAAATTTGGTTTATAATCTGCATGGGTACGATACACACGCAATTGACTTAAAGCATCGGCAAGATCATTCTCGTCTTCATCACCATAAAACTTTAAACGTTCTATTAATGTTTTATGCGGATGCTCTGGATGACCTAAATAATGAAACTTCCTTTCAAAATAATCCTTCACAAGATGATAACAAGAATAATAGTAACGACTTACAGCAGAACGCTGATATGCCTCTTCTGAAGAATGTTCCTCCAAATGAACTCCTACATCATAAAATTCTTTCCAATCAAAAACCATATTAATTACCACAAATCGACAGAAAATAAACTTTTCACTGAATCATCATAAAGAGATAACTTTCTAATCTCTCTATTCACTTTTTTTACCTCTTCCCAATCTTCATCAAAGGAACCTTCATCACCTTTAACATATAAAACAAGCTTATTCAAACTTGAAATCTCAGGATCCTCTTCAAACTCTAGACCAAAACTATATTTAGGGAAATGATTTTTGATTATAAGAGCGGCATTTTCAATTAATTCAATAAGACCAAGATGTTCAATAATAAACATAATTATTTCATCTTCATTAAGCAAATCAAAATTACTTAATGTATTTTTAATGAAATAAACAAAAGAAGGATAATTCTCAACATTAGTAACAGAGTAATTTCCATCATATTTTAAACTGTCCTGGCTAAAACTAACATCAAATGATTCCTCTGCACCTCTATTTTCACTAATGGATACAGTATCTCTTATAGTGGTAGTTGTGGCTATATCATTCATGTGAATCCTCCCTATTCATTTCTTTCATTAAAACCTCTGTAATTGCATTATCATACTTAAACCAGATAAAACGGTTCATTTGTTTTAATTCGTCAGCAACTTCATCAATTTCCTTAACTTTTTTAGTGATGCAATCCAAGTCCAGGATAAAATCCTTATCAAAATTAGGATTAGGATAAGCTGCATTAAACAAGCCATATTGGAAATTTAAAATATACTCTCTTTTTTTAATGGATACCTTATTCATAATTTGTATGAATTCCTCCTCTTCATCGAGATCCATAACATAACTTGAGAAATATTTTGGTTCAATACGTTCTTTAAGTTCAGGAATGGTTTTTCCATCAATTTGGTTGATGTATCTTAAACCCAAAAATGATATATCTTTTGGATCATAACCTTTTATTGCATCAATTAATAGGATAACATCTTCTAGGAAATCTCTGAAGTGAGTGTATGCCCCTTTTTTATAATGGAGTATTAAACTTTTTGAGGTTAGTTCTACAGATTTGTTATGTAAC
Organism: Anaeroplasmataceae bacterium; assembly: GCA_016294165.1. Classification (GTDB taxonomy): domain Bacteria; phylum Bacillota_I; class Bacilli_A; order Acholeplasmatales; family JAEDCM01; genus JAEDCM01. The sequence goes on along the minus strand of JAEDCM010000056.1, from coordinate 2,252 downwards.
CTGTTTTCGAAAACCCAGATATAAGTCCCCTCTTGAGTTATTTTTGGAGGTTTCCCTGCGTCCACATCTATCCCTATGTTGAATTCATGATTCCTTTTTATGATTAGGTTAGGGAATTCTTTAGATATTTTTTCATGGAAATCTTTTGCAGCTTCTTTGTTGTTTTCAGATAGCTTTGGTATGTTTGCAAAGTTGATTCTAAAAATAACTTCATTTAAGTAGGGATTTTCGTATTTTTCTCCTTTTTCCATCTTCCTTCAAGGCTCCTATTAATAATAAATCAATATAAAATAAGTATAATATTATTTATGCTTTTTTATATATCTATATTTTACTATTTAATACTGAAATTTTAAAACAAAAATTTGTTTTGGATTAGAGTTTGTGTTTTTGAAAAATAGGATGTAACATTTTGTGTCAAACTCATTGTCAATACTACTTTATCTTTGGTTATATATAAAATTAACCGTTCAGACAACTCTGTTTTATTTAATACAAATGTTCAACTTTTCTTTATAATTCTTGTTGGTTTGTTCAACTTAAAAAATTAAACCCCATACATTTTAAAATTTAGTGTTCAACAATTTTTAGTGAAAATTATGTGTTTGTATAAAATCATGTTTTCTCCAGGACAACACTATTAGACAATATACGAACAAAAGAAACGTGCAAAAAAATATAAAAAAATCACCACAACATAAGCAGCATGAATTCGTAAATAAAAGAAAATAAAAAAATAGTTAAAAATTGTTTAAATCAAAAAATAAAGAAAAATAGAGTTTATTAAGAAATCCTTAATAAACCAAAACATGAAAAAATTCGTAAATAAAAATTTTTATTTTTCAAGACCAGATAAATCCATCTTGGCCATATCGAAATCAACACTTTCATTAAAGACAATATCACCATTAGGATCCATTATTTCAACTTGAATATAACTCACATTGTAAAGCTCATTGGTTTGAATAGATGCCAAAGTGCTTGTCTGAGATTTCTTGGAATCGGAAAAAGCATACTTCATATAATCATCACGATACTCCTTAACAAGAGAACCGTTCTCATCAATGAATCTGGCTTTCATGTCATAACCCTGGAAATCTCCTTCAAGGTTGGTGAATACACCATCCAAGTAATAATTGTAATATGGAACTCCATCATTTACAAAAGTGAATCCATAGGCATTCTCTTTAATCAAGGTTATGTTTTGAGAATCATTACTGTTGGAGTTTCCTATGAAGCTAAAGGCCATTATTCCCACAATAGCCACAATCACTACAAGTGCAGCTAAAGCCTTGAAGTTCAGTGCATTACTGGAAGTCTTGGCACGTTTGTCTGTTCTGATTCTTTGGTCAACATCTTTTAGATCATGACCACAGCTTCTGCAGAAAACTGCTGCATCTTCATTTTCTTCTCCACAATTTGGACAAAATTTAGTCATATAATTAATCCCCCTAAATATTATTATTTTTTAGATAATATATTTTATGTGATTATATTATAAATAAAATTGTTGTTACACTCATAGACTCAACTCACAACCATAACCTCTCTTATCTGCATAAACTATGAATTCGCGATAGCTCATAGCAGATAATTCAACTGCCTTACCAAAACTTACAACATGGTGCCTATATAATTCAAAAGCATCATTATTCATTTTTTCTTCAAGTTCTTTTATCCTTGAATCTTGTTCATTCAACTTATTTACAACTTCTTTACCACTCATTGAATTTTCAAGACAATATTGTTGAAACTCTTCATCATCATCAAAATTTTCTTTCTTCCTTTGTAATTCAGAGGAATCTACAACATAATATATCTCATCAAAATCCAGTTCAAAAAATCTTTTCTCACTCATCATTCCACCTCCTGTTTTGCCAAGCAAGAATCATAATATTCAATGCAGTATCCTCATCAATGCCATCAGAAACCATTTTGTCAAGATATTTTTTTGTTGTAGGGTTCTCTTTTATCCCTTTTTTCATACTTGCAATAATACATCGTTTCTCACTCATACCATCTTTCTCCCCAAAACTCTTTTAAATCTTCTAATTTACCTTGAAAAGTTTTATCCTTCTTAAAACAAGATTTATCCTTACGGCATAAGGGATAGCAACGATAATCCTTATACCTCTCACAATAATATGCAATATCATCGATTTCTTGATATTCACACAAGACATCATTACTGTTTGCTATGCTTAATATTACCTCATAATCCTTTACTTTTTCTCTTAACTGCTCATTCTCTT
>JAEDCM010000025.1 GCA_016294165.1 Anaeroplasmataceae bacterium | reverse complement strand
TATTTACTTTTAATTATTTTAATTTTCCTGTGTCTACTTGACAAGGGTCAGTTCATTTTGGCATCTGTTTTTATAATTTATATGTTTATTTTTAAAAATAAACAATAATTAGAGGCATAAAGTTGTTTATTTTTATAAAAAAAGATATTATAATGTTATAGAGGTGTTCGATAATGCTTGTATCTATAAAAAACGATATTTTAAATCATAATCCATTAGATAAATATGGAATTAAAAATGATGTTTATAATGATGAAACAATATTAAACAATTTAACAACTTTAATTGATTGTTGTATAAATCAAAATGCTGATTCATTATATGTTCTTGGCTATTTTTATAGTGAAAATCAAGATTTGGATAATGATGATGAAATTAAAATGTTTTTATCCATAAAGGATTATTTTTTAAAAGACTATGAGATTTCAAATAGATTATTAAAGGAATCATTAGATTTAGGGTTTTTGAGGGCCGCTGGTGCTTTAGGTGACAACTATATGCTTTGTGGTATGGATGATGAAGCAGTTAAATATTATGAATTATTAAGCGATCAAGAAGATGTTCATGCGCTAACTAGATTATGTCATTATTACCATAAAGTAAAAGATGATGCTAAGGTAGCGGAATACATGAAAAAACTTTCATTGTTAGGAGATAGTGCTAAGACAGCTTTATCATATTTATACTTTTTAGGAATTGGTACTCCAAAGGATGATAATAAGGTATTAGAATTGCTTAATGAAGCTTCTAAAAATAATGAACCTTTAGCCATGTTAAATCTAGCTGAGATGTATCTTGAAGGATTTATGGTTGAAAAGGATGTCGATAAAGCCTTTGAAATTTACACAAAACTTGCGAATGATGGAAATAATGAAGCAATGTTTGCTTTATATAATCTTTATTCAAATGATGAATTTAGTGGTCATGATTTAAATAAAGCCTTAGATTATTTAGAGAAAGCTGCTATGAATAATAATTCTACCGCGATGGTTGAATTAGGTTTATTGTATTATAAAGGGGATTCTTTTGAAAAGAATGATACTTTAGCCTTCTATTGGATTGAAAAAGCGGCGATGATGGAAGAATACAGTGCCTTTGAATTATTAAGTGAGTTTTACTTAGAAGGTATTGGAACTGATAAGGATGAAAATAAAGCTCTATATTGGAATAAAAAAGCAGAACTAGAATAAAAATAAGCTCTATAAATAGTACTTATAACTACTTTATAGAGCTTTTTGCTTTAAAAATATCCATATTAATTATACTCTTTTACTAACTCAATGAATTTTTTGGCAGCATTAGATAAATATCTATTTTCATGAATGGCTAAGGAAATACTGCGTGGCCTTAATTGTTCCTTTAGATTGATGATTTTTAATTCATTGTTTGCTAGTTCATTTTTAATATACTCTTTAGCAACACAAATGATTCCCATATTGTTTTTACAAAATTCAATTAATAAATCTAAAGATGCAAGTTCAAATTTAGGTTTTAAAGTAATATTATAATCTTTTAGGTTTTCATCAAGCATTTTACGTGAAAAAGAATCAGTTTCCAATAATAAGATGCGGTAATTTTTAAGATCTTCAAGATTTTTTATGTTAGAATCATCGAATTCGTAAGAACAAACAAAATAATCTTGCAGTTTCATGCATTCATAAAGCTTAATATTATCATGAATAAAAGGTGTATGCACAAAGGATAAATCCACAATACCTTCATTTAAAAACTTGATAGATTGGCTGGTAGTACAATTGGTTACACGATATCTGACATTAGGATATTTTTTTTCAAATTCCTTAAGAATATCAATTAAGTAGTATTTACAAATGGTATCACTAGCTCCTATACGAATAATTCCACTATCTAATGATGTAATGTCGTTTATGGTATTATTGATATCATCAACATCTTTAAACATTTTTTTAGTTATTTCGTAAATTTGTTTTCCTTCGGTTGTTAGGCTAACACCCTTTGATTTACGAAAGAATAAAGGGAAGCCGATTTCTTTTTCGAGATTTTTAATTGCTAAAGAAACGGCCGGTTGTGAAATATACAATGCATTAGCAGCTTTTGAGATGGATTCATACTTGCTAACTAAATAAAAAGAATAAAGTAAATTTAGATCTTTAATCATATATACTCTCCTATAAGTATTTTATATATCAAATATTAATAATATATATTTTACTTATAACATATATTTTGTTAAAATGAAAGTGTCTTATTTAAAAATTGTAGAATTCTATGGAGGAAAATTATGAAATATAGTGGTACAATTTCTCGAGGAGTAAGAACTCCAATTATCAAAAAAGGTGATGATTTAGCATCAATTGTTGTGGAATCAGTTCAAAATGCAGTTAATGAGGCAAATATTGAAATTAATGATCGCGATGTCATCGCAATTACTGAAGCTGTTGTAGGTATTTCCCAAGGAAACTATGCAACAAGCGATCAAATTTCTAAGGATGTTAATAATAAATTTGGTGATTCAACAGTTGGATTAATTTTTCCAATTATGTCAAGAAATCGTTTTTCAATGGTTTTAAAAGGAATATCAAAGGGAGTTAAAAAATTAATTATTCAATTATCTTATCCAGGTGATGAGGTTGGAAATAAATTAATCTGTCCAGATGAGTTATTAGATACAGGAATCAATCCGTATACTGATTGCTTCACAGCTGAAGAATTTAAAAAGATTTTTAAGAATACTGTTCATGAATTTACTGGTGTTGATTATATTGAATTTTATAAAAGTGCTTGTGAATGTGAATGTGAGATTATTCTTGCTAATGATCCACGTGCCATTTTAAATTATACAGATAAGGTTATTGTTGCATCAATTCACGAAAGATTTAGAAATAAAAGAATCCTTTTAAATGATAGTAGAGCAAAAGTTGTATATTGCTTAGATGAATTAATGACAGAAAGCGTTGATGGTTCTGGTTATAATGAAAAATATGGTTTACTTGGTTCTAATTTAGCTACTGATGATTCAGTTAAATTATTCCCAAGAGATTGTAAAGCTTTAGTGTTAGATGTACAGGCTAGATTAAAGAAAATATATAATAAAAATGTGGAAGTAATGGTTTATGGAGATGGAGCTTTTAAAGATCCTCAAGGAGGAATTTGGGAATTAGCTGACCCTGTTGTATCTCCTGGATATACTGATGGATTAATTGGTACACCTAACGAGCTTAAATTAAAATATATTTCTGATAATAAGCTAAAGGATTTAAAAGGTGAAGAGTTGAAACAAGCAATGATTAAATTAATCAAGGAAAAGGAAGCAAATCTTGTTGGAAAAATGGAAACACAAGGAACAACTCCTCGTCAATTAACCGACCTTTTAGGAAGCTTATCAGATTTAACAAGTGGTTCAGGAGATAAAGGTACACCAGTTATCTTAATTCAAAACTATTTTGCCAATTATTCAAATCAATAATGATTTAACCTTAGGATTAATCCTGAGGTTTTTTTGTCGTTTTTTCTTGTTGAAAAATCAACATTTTTTGTTGTAATTTCAACAAGTTAGTTATATAATATGATTCGGAGGAGATTATAAATGAATATTTTTTACCACATTTATGCAAGATGCTTTCAAGAAGCGTTTCATATTGCTATTCCAATATTGCCATATCGTAATCCCAAAATATTAAATAGTATTTCGGATATCAGTAAGACATTAATGGATAATAAGAAGAATAATCCCATCATCATAACTGATGAAGGAATTGTAAAGGTTGGTTTAGTTGATAAATTAACAAATGAATTAGATAAATCAGGTATTAAATATACGATATATAAAGATGTAGTACCAAATCCAACTAGTGATTTAATCTATAAAGGATTAGAAATTTTTCATCAATTTGATTGCGACTCAATCATCGCCTTTGGTGGTGGATCTGCAATGGATACAGCTAAGGCCATTGGGGCATTAGTGGCGAGGCCCAAGAAAAGCTTAGCTCAGTTGGCGGGAATTCTAAAGGTTAGAAAGAAAATACCAATGCTTATTGCGATACCTACAACCTGTGGAACAGGTAGTGAAACTACTTTAGCGGCGGTTGTTACGGATAGTAAAACTAGACATAAATATGCAATCAATGATTTCCCTTTGATTCCATCCTATGCGGTCTTAGATTATAATTGTATTATTGGTTTACCTGATTTCTTGATTGCTACAACCGGAATGGATGCTCTTACTCATGCGATTGAGGCATATATCGGAAGAAGCACTACTAAAAGTACGCGACGTGATGCTTTAGAAGCAATTGATGCTATTTTTAAAAATATCACAAATGCTTATCATCATGATCATGAAGCTTTACAAAATATGCTAATCGCCTCACATAAGGCTGGACGTGCGTTTTCAAAATCATATGTTGGATATGTTCATGCAATTGCTCATTCCTTAGGTGGAAAGTATAATATTGCTCATGGCTTAGCAAATTCAATAATTTTACCATATGTGCTTGATGAATATGGAAGTAAAATATATAAGAAGCTTAGTAAAATAGCTATCTATACAAAGCTTGGCAATAAATCGCTTAGTAAGGAAGAAAATGCGTTATTGGTGATTAATAAAATTAAAGATTTATTGAATGAATTAAATATTAAAAAGAACATTTCTGAGATACAAGAAGAGGACGTTGATGAAATGGCCATGTATGCTCTTAAGGAAGCTAATCCATTATATCCAGTTCCCGTTCTTTTTGATAAAAAAAGAATTGTAAAATTATATCATAAAATTAAAGGCATAAGTTAAAAAATATGATAATATATAAGTAGGAGTTGATACTATGGACCGTTTTGAAACATTTACAAGATCAATATTTAAATTAAATCGTTTTATTCAAAAGATTAAGGCCAAAAAAATGAAAGAGTACGGTTTAAAGGGGACTACAAGTGTTTGCTTATATTATCTATCTGTTAGAAAGAATTTAAGTGCTCGTGATTTAGTTATTTTATGTGAAGAGGATAAGGCAGCTATTTCAAGAGCCTTACAATCATTAGAGGAAAAGAAATATATCAAATATGATGGAGATATGAATAAGAAAAAATATAATACTACAATTTTGCTTACTGATGAAGGAAAAAATGTAGCGGAAGATATTAATAATAAGGTAATGGATGCTCTTAGTGTAGGTGGAGCTGGACTTACTGAAGAAAATCGTAAAATTTTTTATGATTCATTAATTAAAATTACGAATAATCTAGAGGATTATATTTTTGAGGGAGAGGAAAAGGATGTTATTTATTGACGAAATAATTTCGTCTCAAAAGGAGTTTTTTAAAACAGGAAAAACTTTAGACATAAAATATCGAAGAGAAAAATTAATTAATTTTAAAAAGACGATAAAAAAATATGAAAATGAATTAATAAAGGGATTATACCTTGATTTAGGAAAAAGTAAGGTAGAATCATATATGTGTGAGATTGGACTAGTTTATGAGGAAATAAACTATATGGTAAAGCATATTAAAAAGTTATCAAAGCCTAAAAAGGTTCATACACCAATTGCTCAAACTTTGGCAAAAAGCTTTCAGGTGCCTTCACCATATGGACAAGTACTTATTATGAGTCCATGGAATTATCCATTTTTATTAGCCTTTGATCCGCTTGTGGATGCTTTTGCGAGCGGTAATACGGTTATTTTAAAGGTCAGTAGATTTGCGGAGAATACTAATCTAGTTATGCAAAAAATAATCGAAGAGGCTTTTGATAAGAGTGAGGTTTCAATTGTTTTTGGTGGTCATGATGTTAATCAATACTTACTAGAAAGTGATATTGATTATATTTTCTTTACGGGTAGTAAAAACGTTGGAAAAGTGGTTTATAAAGCAGCATGTGAGAAAATGATTCCGGTTACACTTGAACTTGGTGGAAAGAGCCCTTGTATCGTTGATGAAACAGCGAAGATTAAATTAGCGGCTAAACGAATTGTTTTTGGAAAACTATTAAATTGTGGGCAAACATGTGTAGCGCCTGATTATATTTATTGTCATGAGAGTATTAAAGATGAGCTTATCAAGGAAATAATTAAACAGATTCATTTGCAATACAAAGAGGATCCTATCAATAATAAGGATTACGGAAAAATCATCAGTAAAAGACATTTTGAAAAAGCTATTAGCTTTATTAATCAGGATAAGGTTATTTTTGGTGGAAAGATTGATAGTGATCGTTTAAAAATTGAACCGACAATTATGGATAATGTTACATCCGATGATTTGGTAATGAAAGAGGAAATCTTTGCGCCAATTTTTCCAATTATCACTTTTAAAGAAATTGATGAGGTTATTTCATATGTTAACACTCATGAAGCACCATTGGCGTTTTATTATTTTTCAACAAATAAAAAACGTATCAATAAACTATTAAATATGGTTCGTTTTGGTGGTGGTTGTATCAATGATACTATCATCCATTTAGCCACATGTAATATGGGATTTGGAGGCTTTGGGGCTTCTGGTATAGGTTCATATCATGGTAAGGCGGGATTTGATACTTTTACACATTATAAAAGTATTGTTGATAAGAAAAATATTATTGATTTGCCAATGCGCTATCAGCCTTATAAAAAAACTAATGAGAAACTTATAAGAATGTTTTTAAAATAGAGATTTATTCTCTATTTTTTTATAATTATATAAATATATTTTATATCGAATTTTGGATAAATATGTCATCATGTTTATTGAAAGATTTATTTTGGAATTGTATAATAAAAATATAAGGAGTGATACACATGGCAATAGGAACAATTAAACGATATGATGGAATATATAAAGGCGATGTTTCTAAAGATGAATATGGAATCGAAGTAGAACATGGCTATGGAGTCTACAAATGGAATGACGGAAGAACCTATGAAGGTAAATGGGATAATGGAAAAATGATTAACGGTTTGCTTTATTATCCAAATGGTTCAGTTTATAGTGGTTCATTTGATGAAAATGGAAAAAGATCCGGAAAAGGTAAAATGACTTATTCAAAGGTAAAAGATAGTAGAGAAATTGACGTATATAATGGAGAATGGTTAAATGATATGCGCAATGGTAATGGAAGATATAAATGGGCAAACGGTGATACATATGATGGTGAATTTAAGAAAAATCATTTATGTGGTCAAGGACTTTTAAGATTTCATGATGGATCAAGTTATGAAGGTGAATTCAAAAATAGTATGCGCCATGGGAAAGGTATCTATTATGATGAATATGATGATGAATATGAAGGTAAATGGGTTAATGATCGCTTAAATAATCAATCTTATGGTTCAATTAGTATTTTTTTAGATGGAACTAATGAAAATGTAGTTAAGCCAGTTATTATTGATGATAAAGAAAATACTAAAACTTATAAATATGAAAAAAATACTACTAAAGTATCAAGTAAAACTGATGGACTTGACAATAATGTATCTAAAAATAATTCATTTAAGGCTAAACCTAAACCAACAATTAATAAAGTATTAAATACTAAACCTACATTTAGCTCTTATTTTAAAAAGCCATATGTTCGTATGCAGACTATTAGATATAATGATGGTGGCGTGTATGAAGGCGAATTAAATAGTAGCGGTAAGCGAAATGGATATGGAATAATGCGCTATAAAGGTGGAAGCGTATATGAAGGATATTGGAAGAATGATGATTTAAATGGCTCAGGTATTTATCAATGGCCTGATGGAGATAAATATATTGGTGAATATTTAAATGGATGTAGAAATGGTAATGGAACATATTTCTGGAGTAATGGCAATGTTTATCAGGGAGATTTTTCTAGTGATAAACGTACTGGTCATGGTTTATATTGGTGGGCAGATGGGACAGTCTTTGAAGGACAATTCCTTAATGGCAACAAGAGTGGATTTGGGACAATGAAGTGGAATGATGGATCTATTTATCAGGGATATTATAAAGATGATTATCGTGATGGCCAAGGAACCTACTGGTACAAGGATGGAGCTATTTATGAAGGTGGCTGGTCTAAAGGAAATAAGCATGGAAAAGGTAAGTATATTTGGGCTGATGGTTCAAAATATATTGGTGATTATAAAGATGATTGTAGAACAGGATATGGTGAATATTGGTGGAGCAATGGTGATTACTATAAGGGTGGATTTTTAAAGAATAAGCTTCATGGATATGGTGAGTATTATTATGCGATTGGCGATATATTTAAAGGACAATATCAAAACGACATTAAACATGGTAATGGTGAGTATTGGTGGAGCGATGGTGAACATTATAAAGGACAATGGATTAATGGAAAAAGACAATAAAGGGACTTTATATCCCTTTTTTACTTTAATGAATAAAAGTTTTGACTTTATCATAGTATTCTATTATAATATTAATTGTTAAAAGGAGGGGCAAATATGTCAAAAAAGAGTAATGAAAATTTAGTTGGTTTAATTGCTTTTGTAAGTATGTGTATTACTGCAGGTCTATTCTTACTTGCTAAATTAGACTTAGATTTAGGTGAGGTTGGAAGCTTATTATCACAAGTTTCTCTAATTTGTGCTTATATTGCATTAGCTTTTACTGCATATTTCTTTGTTTGTAATAAAAAACTAGTATGGCAAGTAATTTATTGGATAATTGTGGTTTTATTTATCGTAACAAATTTCTTATAAGATAATCGTATGATTATCTTTTTTTTAAAGGATGGGATAAAATGAAATTCGGAATTTTAGGTGCCGGAAAAATGGGAAGTGCCATTATGTATGGTGCCATTAAAAGTAATATTTTTAGTAAAAATGAGATTATTATAAGTGAAAAAAATGAAGATTTAGCTAATAAGTATTTAAATGAAGGATTTAAATTAGCTAATGTTTTAGAGATGTTTAATCTTAGTGATATTGTTTTATTATCTATTAAACCCCAACAATTAGATGATGCATTATCGTGTTTAAAAGAAGTTGATTTAAGTGGAAAAATCATTATTACTATCATGGCTGGTGTTTCCACAAAAAAACTATCTAATTATTTAAACAATGTAAAATTTGTTCGTGTAATGCCAAACACTCCAGCATTAATCAATTCTGGAATGAGTGCAGTTTCTTTTGATTCATTAACTGAAGAAGAGGAAAATCTAGTTTTAAGTATTTTAAGTGGCATTGGTGAATATCAAGTAATTCCTGAAAGTAAAATGAATGAAGTAATTGCTTTAAATGGTTCATCACCAGCTTATGTATATTACTTTATAAATAGCTTTATTAAATATGGATTAGATAATGGATTTTCGTTAGAAGAAGCTAAAAAACTAGTGTGTAATTCAGTTATCGGAAGTGCTAAGATGATTCTTGAAAGCAATCGTGATATCAAAGATTTAATTAAAGATGTTTGTAGTCCGGGAGGTACAACAATCTGTGGTGTTAATGTGTTTGATGAACGTGATTTAGATGGTTTGGTTAATGAAGCTCTTGAAAAATGCGTTAAAAGAGCTTATGAACTTGGAAAAGATGAATAGTAAAGTTAGACCATAGAATTTTCTATGGTTTTTTTATTGACAACTATCGATATTTACAATAATATATTGATGAATATCGATATGAAAGAAGGTGCAATATGGATAAATCAATCGCAAGTTCGTTATTTAAGGCATTAGGAGATGAATCGAGATTAAAAATTGTTAAGATTCTATATAAAACCGATGAAATATGTGCTTGTAAGTTTTTAGATTTTGTTAGTTGTGGGCAAGCAACTTTATCACATCATCTTTCAGTATTATTAAAATCAGATTTAATAAAACAAAAAAGAGATGGGAAAAAAATTATGTATTCATGCAATAAATCATTAATAAATGATTTGATGAATTTTTTTCAAAAAGAATGTGAATGTAAAGGAGAAATTAAATAATGCAATATTCGTTAGATGAAAAGTATAATTTGATTAGAAAAGAATTACTTAATATAAGTTTAAAAGATCCTTTAAAAATTTCAAAGCTTATTATGCAAAATGATTATATAAATATCCATGGACCAGAACACCATTTTTTAGATGGTGGAGCATTTTTAACTGCATATAGAAACTCAGGTGGAGATATCGATTTATATGATGCATTAAACATATTGGCTGAAAGAACAAAAAAGATGCCTGGGGCAATGTGTGGAAATTGGGGGATATGTGGTTCAACATCCTCATTAGGTGCTGCCCTTTCAATAATACATAACAGTGGCCCTTTATCAGATGATAGTTTTTATAAGGATCATATGGAATACACTTCTAGTGTTATAAATGAGATGAGTAAAATTGGTGGGCCTCGATGTTGTAAAAGAAATGCTTTTATATCGATAATAGTGCAGTAAAATTTTTTAAAGAAAAGTATGGAATTAATATGGAACTAGATATTACAAAATGTGATTTTAATAATAGAAATTTACAATGTATAAAAGATAAGTGTCCGTTTTATAATGGAGGTATTTAATGAAAAAGGTGGCCTTTATATGTGTTCATAATTCCTGTAGGAGTCAAATAGCAGAAGCGCTTGGCAAAAAATATGCATCGGATGTTTTTGAAAGTTATTCTGCTGGTACGAATACAAAAGAAAAAATAAATCAAGATGCTGTAAGATTAATGAAAAAACTTTATAATATTGATATGGAGAAAACACAATATAGTAAGACAATAAGCGATATTCCAAAACCGGATATTGCAATTTCAATGGGATGTAACGTTGGTTGTCCATTTATTAATAGAGCCTTCGATGATAATTGGGAATTAGATGATCCAAGTGGTAAAAGTGATGATGAATTCATCAGTGTTATTAGAAAAATAGAAAAAAACATTCTTGAATTAAAAGATAAACTACAATAAGCACTAACTTAAATCATTGGTTTTTATGTATATGTGATGATTCTTCATATAGTAAAATTATTAATAAATATTGTTCGTTCATTTTTTTATAAAAAAATAAAAAAACAAATTATAATTGATTTTTTAATGTAAATAAAACGTAAAAACATAGAAATTTTAAAATGTAAATAAAATGTAAATAGATAATAGCTTTTTTAATTAATGTAAAATTTTTGTAATTGAGAATGTTATAATTTTATTATCGATTATGGAGGTAAATTATGAAAAAAATATTAACATTGTTTATAATGTTAGGTGTTTTATTTGTTTTTGCGGCTTGTGGAAATGATAAAAAAACAACAACTACAACAGTAACAACAAAAGCGCCAACAACAGTCACAACAAAAGCGCCAACAACAGTCACAACAAAAGCGCCAACAACAGTCACAACAAAAGCGCCAACTACAACTACAAAAGCGCCAACTACTACTAAAGTAACAACAGTTGAAACTAAAACAGATGTATTTATTATTGGAGATTCAACGTTATGTGCATTTAATGATACAACATATTATTATCCACGTTATGGATATGGAACACAATTAGCAAACTATTTTGATTCTTCAATCAGATTTACAAATTATGCATTATCAGGTAGAAGTTCTAAGAGCTTTACAACTGAAACAAATTACATTGCTTTATGGAACAATATTGGAGCAGGGGATTATTTAATTATTGGATTTGGACATAATGATGAAAAGAGCGATGATAGTGCTCGTTTTACTGATGCCACATTACCATTAGATGATCCAAACTCATTCAAATATAGCTTATATAACAATTATATTGTTAAAGCAGTTGAAGCTGGTGCAACACCAATCTTAGCTACTCCAATTGTAAGAGCTAATACTTCAAATGACTATACTGGTGATTCAGCTCATATCACTGCTACTGGAAATTATTCACAAGCAATTATTGATCTAGCAACTGAAAAAGGATTAGTATATATAGATTTAACAAAATTAACGAAGGATTTATATACTGAATTAACATTTGAGGAAGCTAAATATCTTCATGCAATGACTGGTGGAATGAAGGATACAGATAATACAACTATTATTGCGGATGCAAATACTGTAGATAAAACACATTTAAATATCTATGGTGCAAAGATGGTTGCTTATATGTTTGCCAATGAATTAAAGGGTAAAACTTGCGATTTAGCTAGCCATGTTTTAACAGATATCACAGCTCCAACAAAGGAAACTGATTTAGTTGTTAATAGCAGTTATACATATGTAGATTATTCAGCTCCAAATTTAGCTGGATATTCTCCAAAAGAATTTTTCACAACAACAACAGATGGATTCTATGGTACAGCCTTTGGAGATACAGGAGCTACACCAGATGCTGTTGCGGCCGATGGTTCAAACACAAATGGATATTATGCTCAAGAAACAAGTGAAGGTGTGTTTAAGGTAGGGCAAACTCTTGCAAGTGGAAGTAATAAAGGTAAATTCGCCAATTCTGCTGATGGATTTGCATTCTTATTTACTCAAGTAGATGTTAATAAGAATTTTACAATGACTGCCTCTGCCAAAGTGCTTACAACTGGAAATACAAAACAAGCAGGATTTGGACTAATGTTAAGAGATGATTGCTATTTACCTGTAAAAAATGCAGGAATTATTGGAAATTACGTAGCCGCAGGATTCTTATGTAATAGTACACCAGCTGATGGATTAACTGTTGGATGGAGTAGAGATAGCAAAACTACTCTTACTAAATCAAGTGATGTATATTCAGGTGCATTTTATGCAGTTGATGATGAAGCGCAATTTACCATTACACGTCTAGGGCAAAAGATAACAGTTGAAACTGTTTATAAAGGAACTACATATACTCAAGAATATTTAGACTTCCCATTAACAGTAACTGATACAAACTATATGTATATTGGAATGTTTGCTAACCGCGGAACAACAGTTGAGTTTACTAATGTAACATTTAATATTACAGGAGATGCTATCGAAGCATAAAAATTGTAAATATATAAGAGTGTCGTATAAATAAATGCGACACTTTTTTTTATTCAATTTTTATTAAATATAGTCGGTGATAAAAATGGTTATTTATTATGAACTATATTTATTAATCAATAGTGCTATTCATGTTTTATTAAGTAGATTAAGTCAAAGAATTATGCAAATAAAAAGAAATAATGTATTATTTATAGCAGGGGTAATTTTATTAAATATTTATGATTATTTATATTTAAATTATCCGTTAGAAGACATTAAGTATTTGATTATTTTTTTTATATTAAAAATGTCTTTTAAAATTAAAATTAAGGATTCCTTTAAGTTGTTTATAATCTATTACTCTTTAAATGTAATTTTAGGAGGAATTTATTATAGTACTGATAATAAACTGTTTTTATCTTTAATCATTTCGATGTTACTCATTTTATATCTAGATGGCTTTAGAGTATACAAAATAAAAAGAAATCTATATTATGAAATAAAAATTGTAGATAAGAATAAAACGTATAATTTTATTGGATATTTAGACACTGGAAATGACCTAGCAGAGCCAAAAACAAATATACCAGTGGTTTTCATAAATAAAAAAATTAGTTTTTTAAAGAACATTAAAATACCTTATTATACAATTGATGGATATAATTATTTAAATGCTTATCTATGTGATAATTTTTATATTAAAATAGATCAAAAATGGCATAAAAGACTTGTATATGTTTCAACTAGAAAAACATCATATGAGTGTTTATTAAATATATTAATTTTTAAGGGGGAGAACAATGATTTTAAAATTACTTAAAAGATTATTTAAAAGGCATGTATTATATATTCATAGTAATGATATGTTACCACCACCATTAGATGAGGAATCAGAACGAAAATATCTTGAGGAGGTTAAAAATGGTTCAATTGAGGCAAGAAATGTTTTGATTGAGCATAATCTAAGATTGGTTGTTTATATTGCTAAAAAATTTGAAGGAACAAATGTTAATATTGAGGATTTAATATCCATTGGATCAATGGGCCTTATCAAGGGTGTTCAAACATTTAATGTTGAAAAAAACATTAAACTAGCAACCTATGCATCAAGATGTATTGAAAATGAGATATTGATGTTTTTAAGGAAGATTAGTAAATCTAAAAATGAAGTTTCGTTAGATGAAACCTTGAATGTCGATCGTGATGGGAATGAATTGTTGTTGTCGGATATTTTAGGTACCGATACTGAAGAAATATATAATGAAATTGAAGGTAATGAAAAACAAAGAATTATGTATGAGGCGATTGAATCTTTAAAGCCTCGCGAAAAAGAGATAATATCACTTAGATTTGGTCTATATGATATGGAGGCATTAACGCAAAGAGATGTCGCAATCTTTTTGGGAATCTCACAATCCTACATTTCTCGATTAGAAAAACGAATAATACGCAAACTTAAACAAGAATTAGAGAGTAAGTTATCATTTAAATAGTTTATTTTTATATAGGCAAGAATATTTAGTAATAAAAATACTCATACTCAATAGTGAAAGGAGTATGTGTATGTATAAGGTTAGTATTGCCGGTATTAAAACATCGGATTTAAAGACTCTAAGTCAAAAGACAATGGAGGAATTGATGATTAGAATAAAAGAAGGGGATGAAGAGGCTAGAAATCTCATGATAAATGGTAATTTGAAGCTTGTTTTAAGTGTTATTAAAAAATTTTCACAGAGAAATGAACAAGCTGATGATTTGTTTCAAGTTGGCTGTATCGGTTTAATAAAGGCCATTGATAATTTTGATTTTACCCACGATGTCAAGTTTTCTACCTATGCCGTTCCGATGATTATTGGAGAGATAAGAAGATACATTAGAGATAATAGTTCGATTCGCGTTTCTCGATCTTTAAAGGATATTGCCTATAAAACCTTGTCCTTTAAGGAACAATTTATCCGTGATCATCATCGTGAACCAACAATTGATGAAATTGCTTCAGCACTAGAGGTAGATCCTATTGATGTTTTAAGTTCATTAGAAGCAATTCAAGATCCGGTAAGTATTTTTTCGCCAATCTATGATAATGGCAGTGATGTTATCGAATTAATTGATCAAATCAGCGATGATAATAGCATCGATGATAATTGGGAAAAAGAAAAAATGTTGAATATTGCCCTATCAAATTTAGATGAAAGACAAAAATCAATAATTCATGATAGATATTTTAAAGATAAAACGCAAGTGGAGATTGCAAATGATTTAGGCATAAGCCAAGCTCAGGTTTCGCGTTTAGAAAAAAATGCTTTAAAAAGCATGTATGATGTTTTAATGGATAATAATAGTATCTAGCTATTTTATCCATTTTTTATTAACAAATTTTTCTTTTGTGATATAATGAAATTTGAAGTGGAGATGAAAATATGATTAAAGTTGACGTTATTTCTGGTTTTTTAGGTGCCGGAAAGACAACATTTATAAAAAAATTATTAAGTTCAAATCTAAATGAAAAGGTCGTATTAATTGAAAATGAATTTGGTGAAATAGGTGTTGATGGAGCCTTTTTAGAGAATTCAGGAATTAAAATAGAAGAGATTAATCAAGGATGTATTTGTTGCTCATTAGTTGGAGATTTTAAAACTGCTATCAATGAGCTTATAGAGAAGTATAATCCAGAGCGTATAATTATTGAACCATCAGGTGTTGGAAAACTAAGTGATGTTATTAAAGCGATTACTGATTGCGATAATGATGATTTAATGATCAATTCATTAGTTTGCGTTGTGGATGCAACTAAGATGCGAATTTATTCAAAGAATTTTGGTGAGTTCTTTATTAATCAAATTGAAAATGCTAGTACCATTATTACAACAAGATGTGACAAAATTTCAAATGAAAAATTAGTTGAGACTTATCATGCATTAAAGGAAATGAATCCTGACGCAAAAATTATCACTACACCGCTTGATTTAATTGATTCAAAAGAATTATTAGAAATAATTGAAAATGAAGATGAATTCATGCAAGAAGTAATTGAAGATTCTAAACATCATCACCATGACGATGATGAAGAATGTAGTTGTGGACACCACCACCATCACGACGATGAAGAATGTAGTTGTGGACACCACCACCATGATGATGAAGAATGCACTTTTGGACACCACCATCATGACGATGATGAAGAATGTTCTTGTGGACACCACCACCATGATGACGATGAAGAATGTAGTTGTGGACACCACCATCATGACGATGATGAAGAATGCACTTGTGGGCACCACCATCACGATGATGATGAAGAATGTTCTTGTGGACACCACCATCACCATGCAGATGAAGTATTTGATAGCTTTGGATTAGAAACTCCAAAAGTATTTACAAAGGATAAACTTAATAACATTTTAAATGCTATTGCCAATACAGATAAATATGGAACAGTTATTAGATGTAAAGGAATACTTGCTTCAAAAGAAGGATGGTATCACTTTGATTTAGTACCTGAGGAATATGAGATTAGAATTGGTAATCCATCGTATATTGGTAAGGTTTGTGTAATTGGTTCAAAGCTTAATAAAGAGATGTTAAATGATTTGTTCTTAGGAGATAATGATGAATTATAAACCGGTTTTTTTAATCAAAGGATTTCTTGAAAGTGGAAAAACAACTCTTATTAAGGAAACAATTTTGAATGGACAATTTCATAAATTTGGACATACTCTTCTTATCGTTTGTGAGGAAGGTAATAACGAATATGATGAGTTAGAATTTTTTAAATATAATACGGATATGTTAATTATTCAAGATGAAGAAGAGCTTACAACTGAATTTTTAGAAACAGTAATAGAATTTTATAATCCTGATCGAATCATTTTTGAAATGAATTCAATGTGGAGTTTTAGTAAGGAAAACTTACCAGCCTCATATGTTGTAAAGCAGGATATCACCTTAATTGATTATGCAACCTTTGATATGTATTTTAAAAATATGCGACAAATTATGACCAATGTTATTAAGGGAAGTGAAATGGTAATTTTCAATAATACTATTGATGAACCAAAGGTCTTAGCTAATTTTAAACGTTTAGTTTTATCAGTTGATCCTAATGTAATGGTTATTTTTCAAAATGATGAAGGACAAATTGACGTTACTTTGGAGGAAGAATTACCGTATGATATCAACCTAGATTGCATTAAAATTGAGGATGAAATGTATCAAATGTTTTATATTGATACCATCCAAAACCCTAACCGCTATATAGGAAAAAAAATAATTATGGTTGCGGATATCTTAGAGGAAGAGGAAACTAAAAGATTGTTCGTTGGTAGAAATGTAATGAATTGCTGTGCCGATGATATTTCCTTTTGGGGACATGTTTTAAAAACTAATCCTTTAAATTTAAAACACGAGGATCATGGTATTATTGAGTATATCATTCATGAAGGTGAAGATGGATTTTTGAATCTTGAAGCAATAAATTTTACAAAAACAAAGAAAAGCAAAGAAAATTATGTATAAAAAAAGAATTCAAACACTATTTGTTGTTTGAATTTTTATTTTATTGTGATACAATAAAAGGTGAAATGTTTGGAGGAAATATATATGGCATTAACAGCAGGAATTGTTGGATTACCTAACGTTGGTAAATCAACATTATTTAACGCAATTACAAAAGCTAAGGTATTAGCAGCAAACTATCCATTTGCAACAATTGATCCAAATGTCGGTGTTGTTGAAGTACCTGATTATAGATTAGATGAGCTTACTAGATTAGTTCAACCAAAAAAGACTGTTCCAACTACTTTTGAATTTACGGATATCGCTGGATTAGTAAAGGGTGCCAGCAAAGGTGAAGGATTAGGAAATCAATTTTTAAGTAATATTAGAAATGTGGACGCAATTGTTGAGGTTGTAAGATGCTTTGATGATTCAAATATTGTCCATGTTGATGGAAGTATTTCACCAGTAAGAGATGTGGAAACAATCAATTTAGAATTAATCTTTTCAGATTTAGATATAATCGAAAAAAGAATTCCTAAGATTCAAAAGAAGGCACAGGTTAAAGATGGAGACGCACCAATTGAATATGCTTTACTTATGCGATTAAAGGAAACTTTAGAAAATGAAAAACCAATTAGATCATTAAATTTAACAGCTGATGAACAAAAAATGATTTCATCATTTTGTTTCTTAACTGCTAAGCCAATTTTATATGTAGCTAATGTAGCTGTTGATGACCTATTAGATATCAGTGCTAACAAATACTACAAGGAATTAAAGGAATATGCATCAAAGGAAAATGCTAAGGTTATTTATGTTTGTGCTCAAATTGAAGCTGAATTAGTGGATTTAGAGGGTGAAGAAAAACAAGAATTTTTAGCTGATTTAGGAATCGATGAATCAGGATTAGATCGTTTAATCAAAGAATCATATAACTTGCTTGGACTAGCTACCTACTTTACAGCTGGCCCTCAAGAAGTTCGTGCTTGGACATTTAAAAAAGGAATGCTAGCTCCAGATTGTGCCGGAATCATTCATACAGATTTCAAAAAGGGATTTATCAAAGCAGAAACTATTAGCTATGAGGATTTAATTGAATGTGGTGGAATGGCCAAGGCTAAGGAATTAGGTAAGGTTAGAATCGAAGGAAAAGAATATGTCGTTCAAGATGGCGATGTCATGCTTTTCAGATTTAATGTGTAAGAGGGATATTATGATAAAAGAAAATTTATTAAGCATTAGAGAAGAAATAAAAGATTTTAAAGATGTAACAATCGTTATAGCCACTAAATATGTCGATGAAAATGGAATCAAAGAGTTATATGAATGTGGTGAAAGAAACTTTGGTGAGAATCGTTGTGATGCTTTTTTAAAAAAATATGAAGCAAATAAGGATTTAGATATCGTTTGGCATTTTATCGGTCACCTACAGACTAATAAGGTAAAAGATATTGTTAATAAGGTTGAATATATTCATTCCTTAGACAGCCTAAAATTAGCTAAAGAAATCAATAAAGAAGCAAACAAAAAGGTTAAATGCTTTATTGAGGTTCATAATGGAATTGATGATTCTAAATATGGTTTTACATTTAGTGAATTAAATGAATGCTTAGATGAATTAAAACACTTAGAAAACATTGAAATTGTTGGTTTAATGGTAATGGCACCGAATACAACTGATAAATTACAAATTAGAAGTGTCTTTAATAAAACAAAATATTTACAAGAGGAAATCAAAAGAATTATTCCAACATGTGTTGAGTTATCAATGGGAATGAGTAATGATTATTTAATTGCTTTAGACTGTGGGGCTAGTTTTTTACGTTTAGGAAGAGTAGTGTTTGAAGGAGGATTATAAAATGGGATTTTTTGGAAGAAAAAAAGATGATTATCAAGAAGCATTTAATCAAATGAATCAACAAAAACCATTACAAACTGCTCAAGAAAGAATTTATTTTGAGCAATGTACTGATCCTAATGATGCCACAAAATATGCGGATCTAATTATGAAAGGAACGCCGATTTGTATTGATTTTTCACAAATTGAGGTCGACGAAGCTAATAAAATTATCGCTTTTTTAACGGGCTACCTTTATGCGATTGGCGGCGAAGCTAAGCGTGTTCAAAATAAGGCTTTTTTGTTTGCTCGTAAACAAGAATATATGGATGGTACCCTACACCAATTCTTATCGCAATTCTAATGGATTTTTATAACGATCCTTTCTTTAAAATCGCAAAGGATCAATTAAATAAAGCTTTATCAAATGAGGTAAAGCTTTTTAAATTTTTATCTCCAAGAGAAATAGATATATTGGAGTTTGTCGTTGGAAATAAAGTAGGGATTTATGTTTCCGGTGGCTATCCTGATGCCGAATATAAACGAGCAATTATCGGTAATGTTTCTTTTAGCTTTGAGGATTTAAGAATAACAATTTTAAAGATTAATTATAACAAACGCTATTTAACTTTGACACATCGCAATGTGCTAGGTACGGTATTATCTTTAGGAATTAAAAGAGACTCCATTGGTGATATCCTAATTGGTGATGAATCTTATATAATCACAACCAATGAGATTGCTAAATTTTTATTAAGTGAATTAAAGGTTATCAATAATCAAAGTGTTTCTTTAGAAGTCGTAAAGGAAATCAAGATTGAAGAAAAAGACGAAAGATTAGAAAAGATTTTTGTTCAATCCTTAAGATTAGATTTGGTTATTTCTAAAGCCTATAATATACCTAGAAGCCTTTCTTTAGAAATGATTAAAAAGGAGCTAATTAAAGTTAATCATAAGGTTAATATGAATCCAACCTATCAAATAAAAGAATTAGATACAATATCAGTTAGAGGATATGGCAGGTTAATTATCAAAGGTATTGGTGGGAAAACTAAATCTGATAATACCTGCTTAATAATATCAAAATTGAGGTGACATGATGGAGATTAGATTAAGTGAGTATATTAAAGAATATAATGTAAATTCCATTAATGATTGTCTTGTTTATTTATCACAGTTCGCTGAAAGAAAACTAATAATTGATGGAAATAAAACTTATCAATGTGGAAATATTAAATTGATTTCCAATTTGACATTAATTATTGAAAAAGGCGCTACAATCCAATTAATAGATCATGATAATTTTGATTTAAACATCAGCAGGAAAACCGATTTAGATGTTCCTTCCTTTGAAAACTGCGATTATAATGGACAACCAAGTAAATATTTTATACATGGATTTAATTTAAACAATATCACCATTGATGGAGAAGGAATAATTGATGGTAATGAAAAACTTTTTTATGGAAATATCACCAAATGGCACATTGAGGGATCCTATTACCCAAGAATTCCTTTGTTGTATTTTGAAAACTGCAAAAATTTGACAATTAAAAATATCACACTAACAAAAAGTGCCTTTTGGACAACTCATTTAGTGGGATGCGAGGATGTTTTAATTGATGGCCTAAAGATTTACAATAATTTAAGGATGACCAATTGTGATGGAATCGATCCCGATTGTTGCAGGAATATAACAATCAAAAATTGTTATATTGAATCAGCGGATGACTGTATTGTTTTTAAATCCACTGATTATGCAAAAAAATATGGAATAACTCAAAATATAAGGGTAATGGATTGCACTTTAAAATCGACATCTGCGGCTATTAAATTTGGGACAGAAAGTAATGCGAATATAAAGGATATTGATATTAAAAATATTAAAATACTATCATCAAATAGAGGAATAAGCTTACAATTAAGAGATAGTGGAAGTTTTTTAAATATCAGCTTTGAAAATATTTTTATTGAAACTCGAAGATTTAAAGATATTTACTGGTGGGGTAAAGCCGAAGGAATAAGTCTTACTGCTGTAAGAAGAAATGAGAATACTAAGGTTGGTAATATTTCAAATATTAGCTTTAAGAATATAAATATTGATGGTGAAAAAGGGATTTTTATTTATGGTGAAAATAAAAATATATCCAATATTAGCTTTGATAATGTTTTTATTAATCTTAATAAAAAGACCGATTATAGCTTAGATGTTATTGATTTAAGACCATCAGAATTAGGAATAATTGAGCATCCATTGAATGTTATATATGTGAATAACGCCAAAAGCATTAGTTTTAATGTTAAATATAAAATAGATGAACGATTAAATATAAAGGATATTTATTACTTAAACGAAACAGAAGAAATACTATAGAAGGGGGGATATTTATGATTAGTGTTAATAATGTTTTTAAGAAATATTCGGGGCATAAGGTTTTAAATGGAGTGACGGTAGATATTGATAAGGATTTCACGGTTATTTTAGGTAAGAGTGGTAGTGGAAAAACTTCACTATTAAACATTATTGGAGCTCTTGATGATGATTATTCAGGCGATATCATTGTGGATGGAGTAAGCTTAAAAAAGATGAGTGTAAAAGAAAAAGCCAATTATCGAAATAAAAAGATTGGGTTTGTTTTTCAAGATTTCCAGGTAGAATTATCATATACGGTTTTTGAAAATGTGGAACTTCCATTATTATTATCAAAAAAGAATAAAGATGAACGCAGAGAAATTGTTTCGGAAGCTCTTCGAAAAGTAGGCTTGTTAGAAAACCATTATAAGCAATGCGCATATCTTTCGGGTGGAGAGGTTCAAAGAGTCGCAATTGCTCGTGCAATAGTCAATAATCCGGACTATATTTTAGCTGATGAGCCAACAGGAAATCTTGATACTGATAATGGAAATATTGTCATTGATATATTTAAGGATTTAGTTAAGCAGGGGAAAAAAATCATTATGGTAACTCATAATTTAGAGCATATCAAGCTAGCGGATTGTGTTATCAGTATTACCGATGGTAAAGTGACGGATAATGATTACTAATATTATTAAAAGAGAAATTGTAAGAAACCGATATGGAGTAACCCTGTATACTCTTGTTTTATCAATTATCTTTACATGCTTAATTATTTTATTTACTTTCTCAAGCAATATCGCCAATGAAATAAAGATCATCATTGGTGATAATATTGACCGAAATGTTGTGTGGGTTAATGATATGAAAATTGATGATATCAAAAAGGTTGATAATAAGCTTTATACCTATACGGTCATTGATGGTGGGATATTTTGGCTTTCCGAGGACAAAAATAAAGCTTTAGATTTCGCGATTATTTATTTTAATGGCGTGGTTCCAAAATTTGTTACCAATTATGAGGGTGGCGATTGGGATAAAAATGAACGAATAGGAAGAAATTATCCAATCAAAATATCAAAAGAATTAGCTCTTAAATATGATTATGAGCTTGGTGAGGTGGTTGAATTTAAGACTAACCAAACCTATTATGGATTTTATGGAGTTATCAATTGTATTTATGAAAAGGAAAATGATGAACCAGATTTTTTAATACCGATAGATATTTTAAATGAATTATCTCGAAGTGTTCGAATTACTTCCTTTGAAATTACTTCATCAGAGGATTTATTGGTTGTTGATAATGCTATTAGAGGATATGAGTATTATTCAGGAGGATTTGCCTTTGATGCGATGCATGTTGCATTATCAGTTGATACCATATTAACGGTTATTAAATGGGCATTTTTAATTGAAATGATAAGATGTTTGTAGACACAAAAAAGGAATGTGTTTATAAACATC
>JAEDCM010000055.1 GCA_016294165.1 Anaeroplasmataceae bacterium | reverse complement strand
TCGATACTTTTATTTTTCTCTTAATCTTTTAATCTCTTCCTTATATGGTGGTAATCCATCAATATATGGAGTTTCTAATATTTTTGGCACATTCATAAACCTTTCATCATGAACAATTTTATGTAAAACATCAAATCCAATGCGACCATTACCAATGTTTTCATGACGATCCTTTTTCGCTCCCATAATGTTTTTTGAATCATTGATATGGAAGACTTTTAAATAATCAATTCCAATGATTCTATCAAACTCTTTAATAACCATATCAAAATTATTAAGATCGTATCCTGAATCATGAGTATGACATGTATCAAAACAAACACCTAAATTGTATTTAACTCCATCAATGATTTGTTTTAACTGCTCAAAACGAAAACCAACCTCAGTTCCCTTTCCAGCCATTGTCTCTAAAACAATCATTGTATTACCATGATAATCATTAAGGATTTCATTTAAGCAATAAATAATGTTTTCAATTCCTTCCTCTAGGCTTGAATCAGTATAACTTCCAGGATGAACTACCATATATTTAGCCTCAAAGGCCTCACTTCTTTCTAACTCCTGGCGAAGAAAGGAAATCGCAAATTTTCTTTTCTCACTGTCGGGACTTGCCATGTTCACAATATATGGCGCATGAACAATAATCTCTAAATCATACTTACTCTTAAGCTCTAAAGCCTCATTAATATTCATTTTACTTAAAGGAATTCGAATTGTATTTTGTGGTGCTCCTGTATAAACCATTAATGCATTAGCATCATAGCTTAAAGCCTCTAAAACCGAACCATAAAGCATATGAGGAGACTTAAGGGAAACATGTGAACCTATTTTCACTTCTTTCTCCCTTCTTTCTTATTAATTTTTTTCGCAATCTCTTTAATTTTAGCCTGTTGCTTCTTCTTGTAGCCTGGAGTGACCTTCTTAGGCTTCTTAACCATTTTAATTGCCTTCTTCTCGCCAATTGTTAAAGGCTTAACACGATTAGACCTACGATTAGGATTATAATTTACAAAGTTTCCATCTAAAATATCTAAATACTCAAAGGTAATACCACGATCTTCTAACATTCTTAAATATTGTTCATCATTAAACTCACATAAGCTATAGCATATACCATCCATATTTGCACGACCTGTACGACCACTACGATGAATATAGAATTCATAATTTGTTGGTAAAGAGAAATTAATGACATGACTAACACCAGTAATATCAATCCCACGCGCCGCAATATCTGATGCAATGATATACTGATACTTTAAATCGTTGATTTCATTCATTACTCTCTTACGCTCACGAGGAGTAAGACCACCATGAACTAAAGCCGCCTTGATATTGCTTTTTAATAGATGAGCACGAATAAGCATTGCCTCATCCTTCGTATTCGCAAAAATAATTGCTAAATAAGGATTTAGGTTTTTGATTAAACCATCTAATACACTATATTTATCACGAGATTTAATCGGAATTAAAATATGTCTGACATTTAATTTCGTATCTTCAATCTTTATATGCTCCTTTGAAGAAATATATTTAGAAATGAAAATTCGAATCTCCTCACGAACAGTGGCCGAAAAAACCATAATCTGTGGATCAGTTAACCGTCCAGCAATTAAATCAAGATCATCCATAAATCCAATTTCAAAAGCCATATCAGCTTCATCCACAACCATTCTTTTTGCTGTATATCCCCTTAAAGCATTAGCCTTAATCATTAAATCAGATATTTTCCCCGGTGTTCCAATGACAATTTGTGGTTGGGAATTATTCAATTTTTCAATCTCACGCAAGCGATCTGTCCCACCAGTATATAATCTAATATCAATTTCTTCATTAAAAAATGATGCCAAATGCTTTGCGACCTTATATATTTGACCAGCAAGCTCTCTTGTTGGTGAGGCAATAATCACTTGAACAGTTTTATCCTCTAAATCTAAGGAATTAAAAATGGGAATTAAAAAAGCATGAGTCTTACCACTACCAGTTTTAGACTGACCAATAAAGCTCTTACCATTAAAGGCTAAAGGTAAAACCTCATTTTGAATATCAGTAAACTTTTCAAATTTTAAATCCTTTAATGCTAAGACAATTTCCTCTTTTAAATCATAACCATTAAAATTCATTTATATCACCTCCATTTTTATTATACATAAAATTCTTTATTCACTCAAATATTTATTGTATAATATTTTTGGGTGATGTCAATGAAAATTTATAAAATTATGCCTCAAGGCTATTGTAACGGTGTTAGACATGCTATTAAAATTGCCAACGAAGCAATAAATAACGGATCAATCCATTTTCTAGGGAATATTATTCATAACAAGCATGTTAATGAATATTACGCTTCCAAAGGAGCCATCATTCATGAAGGAAAAACAAGACTTGAAATGCTTGATGAAATAAAAGAAGGAAAAGTATTAATTACTGCCCATGGTGCAAGTAAAAAAGTATACCAAAAAGCAAAAGAAAAGAATCTCGAAATTATTGATGCAACCTGTCCAATTGTTAATATTGTCCATGAAAATATAGCTAAATATCTAGAAAAAAACTATTATATATTATATATAGGAAAGAATAATCATCCTGAAACAGAAGGCGTTTTAGGTATAAGTAACAAAATTAAATTAATTGAAAAAGTAGATGATTTAAAGGAATTAAGCATTCATGATAATACCTACGTTACTACTCAAACAACTCTTTCTATGAAACTAGTAAATGATATTACATTAAGAATAAAAGAAATCAATGATAGAGTTATCATTGATACAAAAATATGTAATGCCACATATCTACGACAAAAGGCTGTTTTAGAAATGCCAAAATGTGACCTATGCATAATTGTTGGTGACAAAAAAAGTTCAAACACTAATGAACTATACCAAATTGCTAGTCAAATTACCAAAGCTATTTTAGTTGAAAATGTTAATGAACTAAAAAGCTACAAGTTAGATTATAACTTAAAAATAAACATAACTAGTGGAGCCTCTACTCCTGAAAGTATTGTTGATGAGATTATCGATTACTTAAATCTAATCTCCGGATAATAGCATCCCAATCCCATTTTACAAGATTTATAAGAAAACTTAGGAAACATCATATGATCTAAAAATTCTTTATTTGAATTGGAATTTTTGGCAATTATGATGTTTTCTTTTATCAAATTTATCTCTTCTTTTATACTATTACGATCCTCATATCTTCCAACTATCTTCAAACTACAGATGTTTAATTTTAAAAATATATACAAAGCACATAAGCCACAAGCATAATTATGAAAATAATGATTATAAATATGATTGTTGACCTCAAAATCATGAATATCTAAAAAATTATAATCAAAAAATGAAGTGCTCATCGGCAGATCTTTCAAATGGGCACATAAGCTTTTTTGACTACTAGCATGTAATCCTAAGCAATGTGAATCAGAAAATCGACAGCCATTGCGCATAAAAAAAACTTCATATTCCATATCCGGATGTTTACTAACAATCCTACTAATCTCATCAATTGTTAAATCACGTGGAAGGATTACTCTCTTAACTCCCAATTCCTTATAAAAATTCAAGATATCACTGTTATAGATTCCTGCTATTGTACTAATAACTGGCTTTAGATTATATTCTAACGCTAACTTAGTAATTCCTAAATCAGCAGTTATAACTCCATCTACATCATAGTCTTTTAAAATAACAAAATACTTTCTTATATATAAAAGCATTTCATCGCTATAAACCTCTCCATTAAAGGTTATAAATATTCTTTTATTATTTTCATGGGCTAAAGTGATTAAATCTAAAACCTCATTAAAACTATATTTATTTGCTTTTTGATGAAAGTTTGTCATTCTATTTAGATTAGCATATTTACCAAATAGCTTATTAAATTCTTCATCATAAAAACCCAAATAAAGTTCTTCTGCGTCAAAATCAAGGATATCCTTGATATCATTAATGGGTGCTAAAATATTCATAGTATTCACCTACCGGAAAATATATTCCATTTTTAATGTCTAAATCATCTAAATAATAAATTCCCTTTCCAAGTTTTAAATAATTATCATATTCGATAAATGCTCGACTACAATCAATCTTACAAGTATCATTCGCTCGAAATTTCTTATTTATCTCTTTACTAATACTTGCATATTCACATATATGACAGCTCGATATATTTTTATAAGGAAAATGGCTTAATGCCTCACTTTCCACCTCTACTATCTTATAATCATTAATTAATCTTTTTATCTCATTTGTTATGGTAAACCCAAACTTATGATCCTTGATTCTTGGTTCTCTAACATCTTTAAAAAATAAACGTCCAAGAATCATTTTTTTATTTTTTAAATAATTAAGCATTCCAAAATCATTTACCACATAATAATTTGCATGCAAAAAATTAATTTTCTTTTTAACACTATCTAAGGTATTTTCTGAACAAATTGGAATCACTAAATAAATAATGTAATCATTAAATTTATCCAATAGTTCATTACTTAAAGTTAAAAAATAATTAGGACAAAAATAACTGCCAAAATATAGATATTTAATTTGTGATTGAAACTTTTTTTCAACCATTAAAATAATCTCATTAATTTTATTTTCATCTAACGAATAATATAAATCACATAAATTTAAACGTTCCAAAAATATCACCTATTAATATTATGCTTTAATCTATGTAAAATATTAAAAAAGAGAG
>JAEDCM010000054.1 GCA_016294165.1 Anaeroplasmataceae bacterium | reverse complement strand
TTGCAACTAAAATAAGCTATACTTTTTAGTGAAATTTTCCTAAATTATTGACAATAACTTCTACAACTTCATTTGACCACCAAGTCTATATACAAAAAAATAAATAAATGATATAATCATCTCGATTAAAAAAAGGAGGAGCTTAAAATGAGTCTAGTATTAAAAAATGTATCAAAATCATTTGTTGGAAAAAAAGCAGTAGACAACATTTCCTTAGAACTTAACAAACCAGGAGTATATGGTTTATTAGGAACAAATGGTGCAGGTAAAACTACAACCATAAGAATGATTTTAGGAATCTTAAAAAAAGATTCAGGAGAAATTACATGGAATGGTAAAGAGGTAAATAGGAAAAGTGTTAATTTTGGGTATTTGCCAGAAGAAAGAGGGGTATATCCAAAAACAAAGATATATGACCAATTAATGTATTTTGCTGAATTAAAAGGAATGGATAAGCAAAGTGCTGATAAATCAATAAAAAAATGGGCAAAAGAATTAAAGGTTGAAGAATATATGCAAATGACAGCTGAGAAATTGTCAAAAGGAAATCAACAAAAAATTCAATTTATGACTGCAATTATTCATAATCCAGAACTTGTTATTTTAGATGAACCATTTAGTGGATTAGATCCAGTAAATACAGAAATATTGAAAGATATAATTATTAATCTAGTAAAAGATGGAAAATATGTAATTATGTCTGCACATCAAATGGCAACAATTGAGGAGTTTTGCGAGGATATTTTGATTTTAAATAAAGGCAAAACAGTGTTACAAGGTAATTTAAATGAGATAAAAGAAACATATCCAGTTAATAGAATGAAAATCAATGTTAGCAAAAAAATTGATGATTTGATAAATAGTTTAAATATGAATATAGAAAATACTGTTGGAACAGAATATACAATTAAATTAGATGGCAAAGAAAAAGCCCATGAACTATTAAATAAAGTGGTTTCACAAGGAATTAAAGTTAACAAATTTGAAATTATGAAACCAACATTAAATGATATTTTTATAGAAAAGGTGGGTGAATAAAATGAAAGATGTTTTAACAGTAATGAAATTTACAATTAAAGAAATGGTAAAAAGAAAAGCATTTATTATTTCTACTTTAATTATTTTAGTTATGATAGTAATAGGATTTAATGTTCCAAATATAATAAAGCATTTTAAGGGTGAAAGCACAACTGAAAAACTTGTAATTGTTGACAGTGAAAATGTTTTTGACGGGAATTTAGAAGTAATAAAAAATCTAAATTTAGATTATGAAATAGAGATTTCTAAAAATACTTATGAAGAAATTAAAGAAAAAATTAATAATGATGATATTAATTCAGCGATTGTTGTTGATGTGAAAGATAATAATATAAAAATGAGATATATTGTTAAAGATGCAACAATGATGAGAGAAGTTCCAGAAGATGTTGTTAGTGGAATAAATGCTTTATATACAAATATGCAAATTAGTAAATTAGGTTTAACTGAAGATCAATTAAAATCAATTAATCCAAATTTCGAATTTTCTGTTGAACAAACAGGAGAGAAAAAGGCTAATGGAAATGTTATTGTTTTGATGTTATTATCAATTGTATTGTTTTATGCAATATATTTCTGCGCGTATCAAGTTTCAAGCTCTATAACAGTTGAAAAAACATCAAAAATAATGGAAACATTAGTAACTACTACAAGTCCAAAAAACATTGTTCTAGGGAAAACTTTAGGAATTGGTTTAGTTGGTTTAGCTCAATTATTTGTAATAGTGTGTACAGCAGTTGTTTGTGCTAAATCATTCTTAGATGCTGAATTACTTAATTCAGTATTAGATATGTCTAATATTACTATTTCACTTGGAATTATTACTTTTGCATATTTTATTTTAGGATATTTAGAATATGCATTATTATATGCGTTAACAGGTTCAACTGTAAGCAAACCAGAGGATATTCAATCAGCTAATACTCCTGTTGCAATACTTGCTGTTGTTGGATTTTATCTTTCATAT
Organism: Anaeroplasmataceae bacterium; assembly: GCA_016294165.1. Classification (GTDB taxonomy): domain Bacteria; phylum Bacillota_I; class Bacilli_A; order Acholeplasmatales; family JAEDCM01; genus JAEDCM01. The sequence goes on along the minus strand of JAEDCM010000054.1, from coordinate 2,867 downwards.
TTTACAATGATGAATCCTACAAGTGATTTGAATTTATTTGCTTCGATTTTCCCAATATCATCACCATTTTGCATGCCATTTAGAATAATGATGGGATTAGCAGATATTAAAGAAATTCTTATTTCAATTGCTGTTTTAGTTATTACAATTGTTTTAATTGCTAAAATTGCTATTAAGATTTATTCTAGTGCTATTTTAAATTATGGTAGCAAGATGAGTTTTAAAGATATGATTAAGGTTTATAGAGATAAGTCAAATTAAAAAAGAAAAGCTTCTGAATCTTTTTAGGATTCAAGAAGCTTTTTGTGACTTATTAGGCAAACAGTGCTTTTACTTCAGGTATATTAAGTAAGGTATGTTTTGCATAATAGAGGGTAGGAACTGAAATGGCTGATAAATCAATTAAACATATAAAATCTGGATTAATTATTTGCTTATAAAAAAATTTATGGTATAATATACAATATTAATTATAGAAACGAGGATATATGATGAAAAAATTTAAAATAATTTTAATTATATATTTAATAATAACTGCAATTATTATTGGATTTTTTCTATTAGAAAGAAAGACTGCAGTTTTAGATAATGTGTTTTATAATGAGCCAGTAATTGAGAATAAAATTTCTATAAAGGCAAAAGAAATCCATGATTATATGAGAGAAAACAATTATGGTTATTGCACATATGATAATAGATGTAATCATGATGGTGAATGTGGATTGAATATTACTTTTGAGGCATCAAAAACAGGACATCATAACACATGCTGTGCAACTTATGTATCGTGGGTGTTGCAGGAATTAGGATATTTAACTAAACAAGATCATATAGATAATTATTTAAATGGAGCAAATAATTTAATAAGATATTTATCTCAAAATGGTTGGAGAGAGGTCGACCAAAACGAGATTCAGCCAGGAGATATATTATGTTATAATGGACATATAGCTATTTACGGTGGAAGAGGAAGAAAATATGATGCAGGCAACAGACCACTATTGCAAGAAGTAGCCCCTGCTAAAACCAATTGGGGAATGAAGGTAGAAAAGATATTAAGAGCTCCAGATTTATAAAGAAGAGAGGAAGTTTAAATGGATATACCAATTAAGAAAAATGAAGAGTATATAGTAGATATAATTGATAATGGATTTGAAGGAGAAGGAATTGCAAAAATAAATAATTACACAGTGTTTGTTGAAGGTGCAATAAAAGGAGAAAAATGCAAAGTTTTAATTTTAAAAACAACAGCATCTCATGCATTTGCAAAAATTGTTGAAATTATTGAAAAATCTGAATTTAGATGTGAGCCAGATTGTGATACATATAAAAGATGTGGTGGATGTAGTATGCGCCATATTGATTATGATAAAACTTTAGATATAAAGCAAGAAAAGGTTCAAAATTTGGTAAATAAAACTCTAACTAACAAGATTGAAGTTAGAAAAGTTTTGGGGATGGGAAATCCTTATAATTACAGAAACAAGGCACAATATCCAGTTGGGACAGATAAAAATGGAAGACCTGTATTTGGAGTTTTTGCAAAAAGAACTCATGAGATAATTCCTGTAAAAGAATGTCAAATTCAAAAGAAAATATCATCAGAAATTGCAGAATTTATTTTAAGTGAAATGGAAAAATTTAAGGTAAGTGTATATAACGAAAAGACTGGAAAAGGTCTAGTTAGACATATTATTACAAAAGTTGGAATTCAGACAAATGAGATTATGGTTATAATTGTTATTAATGGAAAAGAAATGCCTCATGAATTAACTCTTGCTAATAATATTATTGATAAATTTCCAGAAGTTAGAACAGTTGTTAAAAGTATTAATATGAAAAATACTAATGTAATTATGGGAGATAAGAATGAGGCAATTGTTGGAAGAGGCTATATTACGGATAGATTAGGGGATTTTGTTTTCAAAATTTCACCAATGTCATTTTATCAAGTAAATCCAATTCAAGCTGAAGCATTGTATAATATTGCAATTGAAAAGGCTAATATAACTGAAAATGATGTTGTTTGCGATTTATATTGCGGAATTGGTACAATAGGAATTTTTGCTTCTAAATTTGCGAAAAGGGTTTATGGAATTGAAATTGTGAAACAGGCTATTGAAGATGCAAGGATTAATGCTAATTTGAATGATATTGATAATGTTGAGTTTATTTGCGGTGATGTTGAGGATGCTTTTGATGAGTTGATTAAGAAAGAGAAAGTTAAGCCTGATGTAATTATTGTTGATCCGCCTAGAAGAGGGTTGGATGAGAAGACTATTCAAAATATTATGAAGTTGAAGACTGGTAGGGTTGTTTATATTAGTTGTAATCCAGCTACTATGGTTAGGGATTTGAAGATGATGGAGGAGATGTATGAGGTGGTTGAGGTTCAGCCGGTGGATATGTTTCCGTTTACGAGTCATGTGGAATGCCTAGCAGTGCTAAAGTTGAAAAGCAACCTACAGTAGCTGAATTTACTAGCTTTCAAGATTCAATAATGTTTCATAAAAGAGGTCGATTTGGACTAGAAAAAGTACAAAATTCAGAAATTCATGTTAAGGTGGTTTTAGATATGGAGTACGGAAACATATAAAATGATTTTGAAAAAATGATTTAAAGTATTGAACTGAGCAAGATATGAGGGTTATATATCTACGCTCAGTACACCATATTATATTGTTGTATGTTAATGAACATATGAAATTATAAAAATAAAATAAAAAAGTTAAAGAGAATCCTATGTAGAGTACCTAATTTTCAGGTGCTTTATTTTTTTACCTAACATTGCTTTAAACCAATGAAAACGGTGGATATGAGTTAAGTTTTATGGGGTATTAGTAAACATAAAAGAATAAATTAAAAAG